>JANWZG010000061.1 GCA_025054735.1 Cyanobacteriota bacterium
ATTCGCGGGTTGCCGATGATTAGTGCTCTGCTAGTCTTGGGAGGTATGGCTAGTGCTGGAATTCCTGGACTAATGGGCTTTGTGTCTGAGTTTCTGGTATTCCAGGGTAGCTTTTCGGTCTTCCCCATTCAGACCTTACTCTGCGTGGTAGGTACTGCCTTGACTGCCGTGTATTTCGTAATTCTGCTGAACCGTACCTGTTTTGGCAAGCTGGATAACGCGATCGCCTACTTTCCCAAGGTGGAGCTACGAGAACAAGCCCCAGCTCTAATCTTGGCTGCCATCATTTTCTTCTTGGGTGTACAACCCACTTGGCTAGTGCGATGGAGTGAAGCTACAACGCGGTCAATGGTGGCTGCTGTTCCCTCGATCACTCAGCCTGCGATCGCCCAAATCACAACTCAGACATCGCCACGGTAGACATCACCATAGTCAGTGCCATGTATTGGCACCGTGGCAGTAACCGTTTGAATAGTTCATCCCTAATCCCATAGATAGCAACCGACAAATAACAACCTATGACAGTAGCAACCCTCTCTCAAACCCGCCTTCCACCCTCGACCCACGAATTCGCCGATGTGGTTCACCGTTTAGAAGCAGGTGGCTCAATGTTGCCCGATACGCCTGAAAACCTCATGCAAATCATCGGCATTTACAAAGCCTATGCTGTTCCCATGGATTTTTATTGGCGAGATTTGCTCTATATCGCCGAGCGGGTATTTCTGAATCCTTTACCTGCCTTCAAATATTTTCTGCCTAAAGAATACTTGGAGCTTCACAATCACTATGCTGGTGATGATGCTGACCTGCGGATTTGGCGAGGAGAAGCAACCGCTCATCCGGAGTTACTAGAGTTCATGGAAAAGGGTGAGTTAAAGCAGAAGTTGCCCAAGCTATTTCATCACCTGTGGCACGATCGCATCAATATGGAGTTTGCTGAAGAATGTATGCGGGCAATGCTCTGGCATCGGGGCATGGGTGGCCTGTTTGACCCTTACCTAGACAGTGATGAGTATAAAGCCAATGCTGATCGTGCCATTCGTGCATACTTCCAAGGCAATCCTCTGATGCTAGGGCTGTACAAGCTCTTCCCTGATATGTTCATCGAACAGGTACGCGAGATGTCGTACTACGCCAACCTGGGCCTATTCTGGGAAATTATGGCTCCAGTGTTCTTTGAAATGTCGGATCTCTACGACGAAGGCAAGCTGACAACTGTACCTGAGGCCATGAACTTCTTGGTGAACGGCATCTTTGCGATCGCAGGCCGACCCATTTACCATCATGTCTACATTCGGGGCGAGTGCTACGAAATCATTCCCAAATCCAAGGGCTTTATGTGGCTCTACGAAGCGGCCCTACCCTACGTAGAAGCAGTGTTTTATCGCACCTCTCCCTTCCGAGGCACTAAATCTTACAACGCCCAAGCTGGCCAAGTTCCTGCTGACCAGAAAGATTTCCACTATGGCATTCTCTATGCGGATGTGTTTCCTGTAGGGTCTGCTGGCATTCCCCCTACATTGCTGATGCAAGACATGCTGCACTTTTTGCCCCCTTACTTAGTGGACTATTACAAGCAGCATTGTCGTGGTGAAGATGACATGCTTGTGCAACTGGGTATTAGCTTCCAGCGCTCAATGTATAACGTTACGTCTGCTGTTATCCAAGCTCTGCGCACTGCCTTGCTGTATCCCCTTGATGACCCCAATCCTAGGCACTTGATGGCAAACCGTCGCTTTTTTGAGAGTCAACTCGATCGCTTCAAGCGTCCAGAAGCTCGTCTCCGGGCTATTCAAAGTCAAGACTATCGCTAGCCTGTCCGTCGCTTACATGTTAACCAACGATTCATGACCAAGATGAGGTAATCCTATGGCTGATATTGTCGATATTGCCGTGAGCGCCGACGGATTTAAAACATTGGTGACGGCTGTGCAGGCGGCTGGACTGGTGGAGACTTTAAAGAGTCCGGGGCCGTTTACGGTGTTTGCTCCCAATGACGAGGCATTTGCCAAGTTGCCCCCTGGCACTATCCAGACCTTGGTGCAAAATATTCCGCAACTGACGCGGATTCTGAAATACCATGTGGTTCCAGGTAGATTGCTGAAGGCTGACTTAGAAAAACTAGGGGTGGTTACCTCGGTCGAAGGTTCGCCGATTCCCATCGATACATCCGATGGCTTTGAGGTGAAAAATGCCACAGTGTTAGCTGCGGATATTGAAGCTGACAATGGGGTAATTCACGTGCTTGATCGGGTCATCTTGATGGGACAAGTCTGATTATTTCTCACTAAGACTGAATCTCGTAACTGGTTCGCCAGTGATGCTTGACCCAGTAAGGTTTAGCTATGCACAATTTACCCTAAGCTTCCATAGGAAGATGCTGAGTGGTGTAGTGATCGCACCGTAGTGATTACCGCCTCAGCCACTTGATTGATTTCTTCTAGGGTGTTGAAGCGCCCGATACCAAACCGTAGGGAAGCGAAGGCTAGGTTTGGCGATCGTCCTAATGCTAGCAGGACATGGGACGGCTCCGGTTTAGCAGAGGTGCAGGCTGAGCCAGAGGAAACAGCCACAATTGGTTGCAGACCCATCAAAAGTGCCTGTCCATCGACTCCCTCAATACTGATATTGAGATTGCCCGCCAACCGTTGCGTGGGGTGTCCATTTAGATAAACCCTAGGGAGAGCGGATGACGCTGAGAGAGCCGTGCTAATCTGTTGCCAGAGGCGATCGCGAAGGAATCTAATCCGTTCAGTTTCAGAGTCTAACTGACTGAGGGCTAGGGTCACTGCCTTGGCAAAGCCTACAATCTGGGGGGTATATAATGTGCCCGATCGTAGCCCCCGCTCATGCCCACCACCATGCAATTGGGCTGCTAGCTGCACTCTAGGGTTGCGCCGACGCACATACAGTGCTCCGATGCCCTTAGGGCCATAGACTTTGTGGGCAGTTAAGGACATTAGATCAATGTGCATAGCCTGCACATCCAAGGAAATTTTACCGATCGCTTGGGCAGCATCGGTATGAAAGAGCACTTGCCGATCATGGCATAGCGCTCCGATCGCTGCTAGTGGCTGGAGCACACCAATTTCATTATTGGCCGCCATTGCTGATACCAGAATTGTATCTGGACGGATTGCTTGCTCTAGTTGCGCCACATCTAGCAAGCCATCAGATTGCACAGGCAACACCGTCACCTCAAATCCCAAGGTTTCTAAGTAGCGACATGGATCCAACACCGCGTTGTGTTCTGTTGCCACGGTAATTAGGTGTCGCCCCTTACCCAGATAGGCTTCCGCTACCCCTTTAATGGCTAGGTTATTGGCTTCCGTAGCACCGCTAGTAAAAATTATCTCTTCAGGTTGACAGTGGATGGCCTCAGCTAATTGGGTACGGGCACGTTTGACCGCTGCTTCGGCTTCCCAGCCGTACTGATGGGTAACGCTTGCAGGGTTACCAAAGTAATCTAGAAAGTAGGGCACCATCGCCTCAAATACCTGGGGATCAAGGGGAGTAGTGCTGTGACAGTCTAGATAAATGGGGCGATGAGCCATAGGCCACGGCGAGGGACGATCGCTAAAACTGTCTCAAGAAGCGAAGATCACTGCTGTAAAGACGGCGAATATCATCTAACTGATAGAGCACCATTGCCAGCCGCTCTAGTCCCAGTCCAGCAGCAAAACCAGTATACACTTCTGGATCATAGCCTACAGCCTTCAACACGTTGGGATCCACCATACCGCAGCCCAGAACCTCTAGCCAGCGCCCACGCCACTGTACATCCACTTCCGCAGACGGCTCAGTAAAGGGAAAATAGCTAGCGCGAAAGCGAATAGGCAACTCGTCACCAAAAAGCTGAGACAAAAATACCTTGATGGTGCCCTTGAGATCAGTGAAGGTCAGGTTCTCATCCACTGCTAGGATTTCTAGTTGGTGAAAAACAGCAGTGTGCGTAGCATCAACCGTATCACGACGATAGCAGCGCCCAGCGGCAACAACCCGAATGGGTGGGTCATTTTCTTCCATGTAATGAATTTGGATGGAGGAGGTCTGCGATCGCAGTAAGTTCCCATCGGGGAGATAGAAGGTATCTTGCATATCCCGCGCGGGGTGATCAGCCGGGGTGTTGAGCGCCTCAAAATTGTAATAATCAGTCTCCATTTCTGGCCCGTTGGCAACGGTATAGCCCAAACCCACAAAAATATCGATGATGCGGTCGAGGGTGCTATTGAGTGGATGGATTCGCCCTTGGGGACGATAGATGCCCGGCATGGTTACATCGATCGTTTCAGACTCTAGCTGGGCCTGAATCTTAGCTGCTTGTAGAGCTGTCCGCTTAGCTTCCAACGCTCCTTGCACGGCCTCCTTGACTTCGTTGGCCACCATACCAATACGCGGACGCTCTTCGGCTGAGAGTTTACCCATGCCACCCAAAATTTGGGACAGCTCACCCTTTTTACCCAAATACCGAATTCGGAGTTGTTCTAGTTCCTCTAGGGTAGTTATAGCTGCGATCGCTGCCTGTGCCGATTGGTTTAATGCTGTGAGTTGCGCTTCCAAACTGCCTGTCTGCGTTGTCATGGGTGTTGTTCAATGCCGATGTCATGCCCTTCATAATGCCATAATAGTCTGCCAGTATCCTATAGAACCGAATCAATTTCCTCAGTAACGGCATGAGACTACTGATTAGTAACGACGATGGCATATTTGCCCATGGCATTCGTGCCCTAGCCAACAGGATGGCAGAGGCGGGGCATCGGGTAACAGTGGTGTGTCCTGATCGAGAGCGCTCAGCTACAGGGCATGGTCTCACTCTCCACGAGCCAATCAGAGCCGAGGTTGTGGAATCTGTCTTTCATCCCCACGTCAAAGCATGGGCTTGTTCTGGTACCCCTGCTGATTGTGTCAAGCTCGCCTTGGGCGCGTTGTTGGAAGAGCCTCCTGATTTGGTGCTGTCTGGCATTAACCACGGGGCTAATTTAGGAACAGATGTACTATATTCTGGCACTGTCTCAGCCGCTATGGAAGGAACGATCGAGGGTATTTCTAGTATTGCCTTTAGTCTCACCAGTTACACAGCTAAGGATTTTCAACCTGCTGCGTGCATTGCCTGCTCGATCGTTACCCACCTGGGCCAACAATTACCCACCCGCCCACTATTGCTCAATGTCAACATTCCCCCCGTTCCCCTTCAGGAAATTCAAGATATCATCGTCACTCGTCAAGGCATTCGTCGCTATATTGATCTGTTTCAAAAGCGCCTTGATCCCAGAGGGAAAACCTATTACTGGTTAGCAGGCGAAGTGTTAGAAGATCTGACGAATGAACCTACCGACATCCTAAATCCTTATCCTACTGATGTGGAAGCCATTCGCAAGCGATGTGTAACAATCACCCCATTGCACTACAACCTAACGAGCTTTCAAGATATGGATATTATCCAGTCCTACCGGGCTGACTTTAGGGCAGGATACATTGAACAAAACCCAGCAGACTAGTCTCTAGTGGACTAGATATCTAGTGAACTAATAAGCTCCTTGAGACAGCTTCTTGGGTCTTCTTAGAGTAGAGTTGACCTTCTAACTATCCTGAATGGTTTAATTCTGGGTGAAAAATAATCTATGTTTACGTGCTCTGCCAAAACCATTCACCCCTGAGGGGATTTACCCCTGATGTCACGATCGCGATCGTAAAAACAAACTAAGCATTAGAACTGTAACTGCCCATCATAATCTAAGCTCTATAATCCTAGAAACCAATATCAGTCTAACCAGCCTTACACTTGTGCAATCCACATCCAGACGAGCTACTAACCTGTGCTCTTCAACGATATTGTCCAACCAATTGTTAACCAATTGTTTTCTCTGAACTATAGTTAAATATAGTTAATAGTATTGAGTAATGATTAATGCTTAGCTGTTCAGTGTAGTTAATTAACCCCTTGCAGATTCCCCAATAGCAAACTAAGTTAGTAATATGTCCTATCACGCTTTGGCACAGTTAGCATCCCTATTGTAGTGAACACAGCTTGAAAACTTCTATTTCTGGGCACAGCCAACTGGAACCTTACAACCTTGGAATGTGATTCATGTCTGTTGAGCAACATCAATTCACGATTAATTTTTGGGGAGTCAGAGGTAGTATTCCCTGCCCTGGGCCAGAGACCGTACGTTACGGGGGTAATACGCCCTGCGTTGAGATGTTAGTTGGTGGACAGCGACTAATTTTTGACGGTGGCACGGGGCTGCGCGTGTTGGGTCAAAACCTATTGTCTAAGATGCCGCTTGAGGCCCATATCTTTTTTACCCATTCCCATTGGGATCACATTCAGGGCTTTCCATTTTTTGCTCCGGCGTTTGTCCCTAGTAACCGTTTTAATATCTACGGAGCGATCGCGCCTAATGGTGAGAGCATTGAACATCGCCTTGAGGGGCAAATGCACCACCCTAACTTCCCTGTGCCCTTGAGAATTATGGGTGCTGCTATGACCTTTAACGATATCGAAATTGGCGAGTCTATATATCTTGATGATGACATTGTTGTAGATACAGCATTGCTGAACCATCCTGGAGAAGCTGTTGGCTATCGCGTCAATTGGCAAGGTCATGCGGCTGCCTACGTTACTGACACTGAACATTTAGCAGATGGCAAACTAGACGACAACGTTCTGCGGCTGGCAGACAATGCTGATGTACTGATTTATGACTCAACCTATACTGATGATGAGTACTACTCCAAGAAAGCTAGCAAGATTGGTTGGGGTCATTCAACATGGCAGGAAGGAGTTCGGGTGGCAAAAGCTGCTAATGTTCAGCAGCTTATTATTTTTCACCATGATCCACTCCATAACGATGCATTCTTAGACGATGTAGGTGAGCAGGCTGCGCTAGTGTTTCCCAACGCGCTGGTAGCTAGAGAAGGCATGAGTCTTCAATTAGTCCCCCCTTCTTACTCCAAGCATTCCGAGGATATAGATCAACCCATTTCGGTCTGATCGTTCTTTCAATTGGCATCGAACTATTGTCCGCCTTGAAAAAATTACTCTGGGTACATTCTACTTACGCACGCAAATAAGCCCTCCTCTTCCAGCCCCTTGGCCCCCTGCGAACAGGGGGTTGGGAGATGAGGGGCCGGATTGGAAGTCCCTCTCCCTGCTTGGAAGAGGGCTTTAGGGTGAGGGCTACACAACTGGGATGCACCCAATTACTCCCTCGAATCAGCTTCCTTTCACTAGTGCCTCTAGATTTTCGTGCTAGATTCAGGTGCTGAGTTTAGCACCGGTTTCAGCCAAATCGGAATTCTTTTACAGCTTTGCTTCTAGTGATTTGAGATATTCGGTGTTTACGCCTGACTCGCGAGTGAGAGCAATTTTACCCGTGCGAGCAATTTCTCGGATGCCAAATCGGTTTAGCATCTGCACGATGGCCACCATTTTTCCAGGGTCGCCAACTACCTCTAAGGTCAACGAATCTTCTGAAATGTCTACAACTCGTGCTCGAAAGATTTGCGCTAATTCAATAATTTCCGATCGCGTGGAACTGGTAGCCGTCATCTTTAACAGCATTAATTCTCGCTCCACACAGGGTATTTGCGTAACATCCTGTACCTTGAGAACGTTAATCAACTTATAAAGTTGCTTGGTTAGTTGCTCGATGACGCGATCGTCACCAGGCACTACCATCGTGATCCGAGAAATCCCCATCTGTTCTGCTGGGCCAACCGCTAGGCTTTCAATGTTAAAACCTCGACGAGCAAACAATCCAGCTATTCGGGTTAATACCCCTGCTTCATCTTCAACCAGAACAGATAGAGTATGCTTCATTGTGAGTAGAGACTAAAGGTAAATAGAATAACTACAAATGATTACAGAGCGTTAGCCTTTGCCTAGCATCAGTAGTCAGGATATTCAGCAACTAATGATACTGACAAGAGCTTGCTTAGCAGAGTGTAGCAACGTTGCTGTGTTCAATTATCCCATCATTATCTAGCATTTTGATTCAAGAAATACTCTGGACAGTTTTTGTGACAGTACCGGACATCCGCACTGTACCGGTTGCATCCGCCCTGACCTTGCTCCCTGGGGAGAAGAGTTGGGGATGAGGGCCATTCATATTGGCGTTCAGCAACGCCTAACAAACTACTACAAATGCTTAATCTACAGGTGCTGTTCAATCATTTGGCGGTATTGGCTCTTTTGCTTGACACCCCGCAATTCCCCTACCAGTTCTTTGTTGCGGAAAAACTGTACTGTTGGTGTGCCAATTACCCCAGCCGATTCTGCAATTTCAGGTTCTTGTTCAATATCAATCTCAACGTAGTGGATTTTGCCCTCAAACTCATCCACTACCTTGTTGAGAATGGGTTTGAGAGTGTGGCAGGGGCCACAGGTAGGAGCTGCATACTTAACCATGATCAGCAAATCGCTCTCATGGTATAGCCTTCGTAGGGCATAGCCACCAACATGGCGGGTTGCATTGGCATCAAAGACTGGCTCATCACTGGTTGGTGTTTCTGCAGGTTGTGCTAGTGAGTCAGTTGGGACTGGAACTGATTGGTGAAATTCTTGACTTAGCCCTTGGGCAGAGAGCCATCGCTCGGCAAGGAGTGCTGCCATACAGCCAGAACCAGCCGCTGTAATGGCTTGTCGATACTCATGATCCTGCACATCACCAGCCGCAAACACCCCCTCTACGCTAGTTCTAGTAGAGCCGTGATAGGTCACGATGTAACCAGCATGGTCTAGCTCTAGTTGTCCTTGAAACAGTTGAGTATTGGGAGTGTGGCCGATCGCGTAAAACAACCCACGAACGGGCAGATCTTGCTCTTTACCTGTTTTGGTATCTCGAACCCGTAAACCTAGCATTTGTCCGTGTTCACCAAACACATCCACTGCCTCCGTGTTCCAGTGGATAACGATTTTAGGATTATTGAGCACTCGATCTTGCATGGCCTTGCTAGCCCGCATGACATCTCGACGCACTAGCAGGTGCACTTGAGAGGCATATTTGGTTAAGAAAATGGCTTCTTCGGCAGCGGTGTCACCTCCCCCTACGATCGCCAATTCTACACCTCTGAACAGGGGAGCAGCGCCATCGCAGATGGCACAGGCAGAAATGCCTCGACTCCAGTAGGTTTCCTCAGAGGGCAATCCCAGGCGTTTTGCTGTAGCACCTGTGGCAATAATGACGCTATGGGCAAGCACTGTGCGTTGTGGCGATCGGATCACGAACGGACGTTGATGAAAGTCTACCTCTGTAACATCTTCGGTCACCAGTTCAGCCCCCCAGCGCGCTGCTTGTTCCTTCATGCGTGCCATTAGTTGCGGGCCGGTAATACCATCGGGAAAGCCAGGAAAATTTTCTACATCAGTTGTCGTCATCAACTGACCACCGGGCAAACCGCCAGCCTGAAAGCCTTCAAACACAAAGGGCTTGAGGTTTGCGCGGGCGGCATAGATAGCTGCTGTGTAGCCAGCCGGCCCAGAACCAATAATTACCAAATTTTCTACAACCGGGCTTGTCATGCTGCTTCAAACCCATAACCACTTTGTCTTAGTATAGCCCACGGCGGTTTTTCTGCCGATGATACCGTGCTCGCATTCGCCGGAATAGACGAATACTGACCACGTAGGTAACTATGGCGCTGATTGTTCCTGTTACTAAGCAGCCAGTGATCAGGACGGTGACTAGCTCACCTCCTAAATTAACGAGATCCTGAAAAGACTCAACACGAAGATCCACAATACTATGATTGCGAAGGAGCCATTGCCCTAGACGAAAGTTCAGCAGCACCAAAGGCACATCGGTCACTGGGTTACTAATCCAGGTTCCTAATACGGCTAACCATTTGTTGCCCCCTACCAAGGTCGCCAATCCAATAGACAGCAGAGATTGCATCCCAAATAGGGGAATCATGCCGACTAGAACACCCATGGCCAATCCTAGTGCCATGCTCTCTGGGGTGCTGCGTAGCCGCACTAGTTTCCAGTAGTAGTAACGCCAACGTCGTCTCCAGGATTTTGGTTTGGGCGGTCGAGGCAAGCGTTGTGCAGGTGCCATGGGAGGATGCATAATCTAGCAGTTCAGCGCATTACACGTCAGCACACTACAAAAAGGGGTAGATACTGTTCACAGCCTTGTCTCAGAATCTAGCCAAGTAGGGCTAGAATGGTGAGGTAATAACCTGCAACGGTAGTACAAGAGCTAGCAGCCTTTGCTAGATTGACGAATGGTCTACGGCATCGTTATGGAACTGGGTTAGGTGCATCTGTTAGCTACCCATCTAGTATTGCACGGTATTACACGCTTAGCCGTGAGATTGTATTGCTCAACTCTAAAAGGTACCGGAGGAGAGGCTATGAGTCATCTGTTGATAACCTGGGTATTGGCAACAGCGGCATTGTTAATTACCTCCTACATTGTTCCAGGTATTGAGATTGAGAGCCTGGGTGCAGCGTTTATAGGTTCAGCCCTCATTGGATTGGTAAATGCGTTTATCAAGCCAGTCTTTGTGGCGCTGACAATCCCGATTACTGTTGTTACACTGGGCTTGTTTTTGTTAGTTGTTAATCCGTTGATGCTATGGCTAGCAGGGTCGATCACACCTAAGTTTAGGGTACGGGGCTTTATTCCGGCAGTATTAGGCTCCTTAGGGATTGCGATCGTCTCTGCAATTTTGAACCGCTTGTTACGCTGATAGGGCTGCTAGTAGGGCTTCGCCCATGGCTTTACAGCCTACTAGGGTCATCCCCTCAGCCATAATGTCTCCAGTGCGATAGCCCTGCTCCAAGACGGTAGTTACAGCCTGTTCAAGCCGATCGGCAGCGGCTGGCTGATTGAGGCCGTAGCGCAACATCATGGCTGCACTCAGTACCTGCGCTAGGGGATTAGCTTTGTCTTGACCGGCGATGTCAGGAGCAGAACCATGTACAGGCTCAAATACCCCAGGGCCAGAGGCACCTAAGCTTGCAGATGGTAACATGCCAATGCTGCCCGTAAGCATGGCGGCTTCGTCTGAAAGGATATCGCCAAATAGGTTGCCTGTAACAATTGTGTCAAATTGTCGAGGATTGCGGACTAGCTGCATGGCGGCATTGTCTACATAGAGGTGAGTTAACGTAACGTCAGGATAGTCAGCCGCTAACTGAGTAATCCGATCGCGCCAGAGTTGAGATACCTCCAACACATTTGCCTTGTCTACGGAGCAAAGGTGGCCCCGTCGCTTGCGGGCCGTCTCAAAGGCGACTCGACCAATGCGATCAACCTCTGTTTCAGTGTAGGCCATGGTATTCACACCCCGCTTTTCCCCCGATTCCGTGGCAAAAATACCCTTGGGTTGCCCAAAGTAAATGCCCCCTGTTAGTTCTCGCACCACCATAATGTCTACGCCTTCAATCACTTCGCGCTTGAGGGTAGAACTATCGATTAACTGGGGCAAAATTTTGGCAGGACGCAGATTAGCGAACAAGCCTAGACCCGCTCGCAGACCCAACAAGCCAGTTTCTGGGCGTTGGTGGCGGGGCAAATTGTCCCACTGGTAACCGCCGATCGCCGCTAGCAACACCGCATCACTTTGACGGCATAGCTCCAAAGTTTCTGGTGGCAACGGATTGCCAGTAGCATCAATGGCACACCCACCGATCAATGCATCGTGAAACTCAAAGGTTAAATTAGCCTGTTGGCCGACTTGCTTCAAGGCATCAACAGCCACGGCCATAATCTCTGGGCCAATGCCGTCGCCAGGAAGGAGCGTAATGCGATAGTGCTGGGTCATTCTCTTAACCTATGGGTATTAATGGATCCTGAATGTTGGAAATATCTGTATCTATTTATGCCTAATGTACTCATAGACATTTAGATACTGATCACCGGGGTTTTTCCAGGAATAGTCGTAAGCCATACCTTGGATGGCAAGCTGTTGAAATTCCTTGGGGCTTTGATACCAGAGATCGATCGCCCGCCCCATGGCTGATTCCAAGGCATGGGCATCGGTCTGGAAGAAGACATAGCCATTACGTGCTTCTGGCTCGTGTTCTTGGTCATAGTCGCGATCGAACACAGTGCTAACCAAGCCACCTACGCCCCGAACAACGGGTACTGTGCCATAGCGCAACCCAATCATTTGCGTTAGGCCACAAGGCTCAAAGTTACTAGGGACAACGATGATATCGGCTCCTGCATAAATCAAGTGGGATAACTCTTCATTGAAGCTTAGTTCCAAGTGGCAATCAGGGTTGTCGTTCAAGTGCCGTTTTTCATGCCAGAACCAGTTGTTAATACTGGCTTCAGTTGCCGTTCCCAGTAAGACGAATTGTGCTCCTCGGTTGAGGGCATAGTAGATGGCATGGTGGACGAGGTGAACGCCCTTCTGGTCGTCTAGGCGACCAACGTAGCTAACGATGGGTTTATCTACATCTTGAAGCAGTAAACGATCGCGCAGCGCCTTCTTATTTTGTGCCTTCAGCTCAAAGGTGTCCTTAGTGTAGTGGTGTGGAATAAAGCGATCAATTTCAGGATTCCAGACATCGTAGTCAATGCCGTTGAG
>JANWZG010000062.1 GCA_025054735.1 Cyanobacteriota bacterium
GGTCATCACTAGCATCCCCACAGCAACTCCAATCAACAGCAAGTGCACTGGGTTGCCCACAAAGTTTTCATCCTCTGGTAAGAGAATACGCCACCAGAGATTATCTATATCAAAGCGGTTGTCTCCATAGGTAATGTTGGGATGATTAACATCCAAGCCTAGGAACTGCTGGTGAATAGCTTGGATCCATTGCCAAAGGGGAGGAAAGGGCAGGCTCAGTGCTAGGTTACGCAGTATGGTAGACAAGATTGCTGGGAAGCTGACTAGTGTATTGGTAGTGCCAGCGGTAGTGCCCAGAGGAGTGCCAAAGGTTTGAAGGTTGCGCCCATAGCTAGGTAGAGATAGGCTCAGGGCAGCCAAGAGCACGATCGCAGGCAGGAACAGACTATGGAGTAGGGTGCGAAGACACAACTGTCTAGACTGCATCAGCAGTCGCCATGCCTGTACCATAAGCAGCGGCAGGCCAAAGATGATGCCTGTAGGCTTTGTAACTATCGCTAGGCCGATCGCTACCGCTAGCCACCACCAGTCTGGTAGCGATTGTTCTGGCTTCAACACAAAATAGGCAGCACAGACCAACCAACAAGACACAAGTAAATCTGTCTGGCAGGTGCTCGCTTGCATAATAGCCATAGGCACACTGGCACAGACCAAAGCAGTCAACACTTGACTGTGCTTTTGGTCTGATGGTGCTATAAGGGATGTTCCCAAGATACAGACTACGAAGGCAAGTCCTTGGATGCAGTTATCCCCATAGTCGCCGCCTGTGAGGAGGTGGAGATGGGTAAGTAGGTAGGCGGCACCTGGAGCAAAGCTGATCTGTCGCAGGTTATGGGTAGGATAGTGAGCTACAGTATGATTTTGGATCCAATGCATGACGCGAGGCAGGTGGTAGGTCATGGCATCATAGTTATAGGGTGGTTCTAGCCACCCTCGGAGTAAACATAGCCCGATCGTGCTCATGATAACGACTGGGATGATAATCCTTTCTATGGCGAGTGCAGATTGGCTGTGGTGAGGAGTCACAGCTAGCTGCTTCACTGCTTGTCTGAGCACAATTGCTGACCGTGCCTTGCGCTGCCTTAGTCGATACCCCAACAGCACAGCGTGAATGCCAGCTAGCCAACCCCAAAGCATTGTGACTGTAGTGGCCGTAAGGGCACGATCGTAGCTCAATAGTTCTGTCCACACTACGATCAGCAACCCATGCCATAGAGCTGACTGCATAATCGCTAGCCGCCAGTTGGCATTACGACTAGGCGTAATCCTAAACAGCAGGGCAGCCGCAGCAAAGGAACTAACGAGTAAACTAACAGCCATGGTGTTCAGCCTGACCTTGAAGCAACTTGTGCAGATATAAAACTATGCCGATACAATAATGCAGTCCTACTGAATAAGCGATCGAGGATACCCTAGGGAATGGAATGGCATAGCACTGATGCTCAAAGCTTAGCAATCATTGATCAGGAAATCGGCGATCATAGCTTCTCTCCTGCGGAATATGAAATTTTGCGTCGAGTCATCTATGCCACAGCAGACTTCGAGTACAAGTCCCTGATCCGATTTTCTGAGCAATCCTTGCAGGCAGGTGCAGCTGCACTGGCGGCTCGGACAACGATCATTGTGGATGCCCCCATGGTACAGGTTGGCATTACACCGCTAATCCAAGCTACCTTTGCCAACCCTGTGTATTGCAGCATGGATGCCCTGACAAGACCTCAAAAGGAAAAAACCCGCATAGCTTGGGGGATTGAAACCTTAGCACAGCGCTATCCAGAAGGCATCTTTGTGGTGGGGCAAGCCCAAACAGCTCTAGCGACGATCGTGGAAATGATTGAGCAGGAAGCGATTCGTCCTGCGTTGGTGATTGGGGCAACGGCTGGCTTTATAGACGCTGACGTACTCAAGGATCGCCTTCGAGATTCCCTCGTGCCCCACATTCGGATTGATGGCCGCAAGGGCAGTTCTGTTGTAGCTGTGGCCATCTTAGAAGGGCTGATCGAGCTAGCTTGGGAAGCCTATGGCAAAGAGCCACTCTAAAGCAACTGGCGGTAACAAGGTGATCTATTATCTAGTGCTCTGGCAACTCTGAGGAATTGAGATAACTGGAGATCCATGGGGATGAATAGCTGATATGTTACAAATGCCCTGTAACGGTGACCTGGAATATGACCTACTGCCTTGGGATTGTAACGTGCTATGGCTTGGTAATGGCGGCAGATTCTCGCACAAATGCAGGTGTAGACTACATTTCCACATATCAGAAATTGTTCAACTTTTCACAACCTGGCGATCGGGTAATCTTGATCTGCACAGCGGGCAACTTGGCAATCACCCAAAGTGTGCTCACAGCCCTCAAGCGAGATCTCAGCCTTGCAGATACACCGAACCTGCATACGATGCCGACGTTATATGATGCGGCCCGATACGTAGGTAACAAAGTGCGTGAAGTGCAAACCTACGATCGAGAATGGCTGCAAAAAGATGGCATTGACTTTCAATGCAGTTTTCTCTTGGGCGGACAGATTCAGGGACAGGCTACAGAGCTATTTTTAATCTACAGCCAGGGTAATTGCATTCAAGCAACACCCGAAACTCCCTTCCTACAAATTGGGGAAGCCAAATACGGCAAGCCCATTCTGGATCGCATTGTTACCTGTGAAACCTCATTAGAGGCAGCTACCAAAGCAGCATTGCTATCGATCGACTCCACCATGCGTTCCAATGCGTCTGTAGGGCCGCCCATCCATTTAATGAAATACTATGTCAACAGCTTTGTGATCGACCACCAAATTCAATTGAACTCTGGGGATCCGTACTTGATTACAATGCGTAAACTGTGGGAGTCCTCACTGCGAGATGCCTTTGATCAAATTCCAGATCCAAGTTGGCATTAGGTAGGTGTTAGGGGTTAGGTGCTACGTGTTAAGGGTTGGAGGTTGGATGTTACGATCGTGGTAACGCATGTTGCCTTGTGAATCGCGCCCATGACTTCAGCAAACGATATTATTCGGCTGCAAAAAGCGCTCTCCCTAGAGGCAGAGCACAGCTTTAATGATGTTATGGGTAAGCAATATCGCTTTAGTGAGTTTCTGACGCTGAGCCTCAAGCAATTGCCAGATCAGTGGGCAACCCAAGCAATGCAACCGTTACCAGCCTATGACCAGTCTCGATGCCACACCCTAGCGGATGAGTTTACCCGCTACAGTGACCTGAGCTTTGCTGAACGGCAGCATTTAGTGGCGGAAACGCGGCGATTTTTGCATCAGGTGCAGGTGACAACTCGCCAATCACAGGTGGTCGAAACGAGGACACCTAGCCTTGAGCGCCAGCTAACAAGGGCTGAGGATAATGGACAATCGCCAGCCGTTGTTCCCAAACCTACAACCCTAACAGACAACGGCAGAGATCTGTTGCAGCGATCAGTTCCCCTGACGCTCGATCAACCCTTGGAGAAGGTGAACGGCATTGGTACGAGCCTGGCACGGCGACTAGAGCGGTTGAATTTATTCACTGTGCGAGATTTGCTCTACTACTATCCCCGTGATCATGTAGACTACGCTCGTCAAGTGCCTATCCGCGGTCTAGAGCCAGGAAACACTGTGACTTTGATGGGAACTGTGCAGCGATGTAACTGCTTCACTAGTCCTAAGAACAAGAAGCTAACAATTTTAGAGTTGATACTGAAGGATAAGACAGGACAGATCAAGCTTAGTCGCTTCTATGCTGGGGCTAGATACACGAACCGAGGCTGGCAGGAACAACAGAAAAAACTGTATCCCGTAGGGGCGGTGATTGCAGCCTCCGGTCTAGTGAAGCAAAGCAAATATGGCCTCACCCTAGACAACCCAGAACTGGAAGTGTTGGATCATCCGGGGGGTACGATCGAGTCCATTACCGTTGGGCGCATTGTCCCAGTTTATCCCCTAACGGAGGGTGTGGGGGCCGATGGGGTGCGACGATCAGTAGTAGCAGTGTTACCCGCCGCAGACTTGCTTCAAGATGCCCTACCAGAGGCCATTCGCCAGCAGTATGGCCTAGAAGACTTGTCAAGGGCGATCGCCCACATCCACTTTCCTCCTGATCGAGAGAGCCTTGAGCGTGCCCGCCGTCGCCTTGTGTTTGATGAGTTCTTTTACCTGCAATTGGGCTTACTCAAACGTCGCCACCAACAACGCCAAGAGCAAACCGCTGCCGTTTTAGCCCCCAAAGGTCAACTCCTTGAAAACTTCTACACCCTGTTACCCTTTGCCCTCACTGGCGCTCAGCAGCGAGTTATCAACGACATTCTCAATGATTTGCAAAAAAGCACCCCCATGAACCGTTTAGTGCAGGGAGATGTTGGCTCTGGTAAGACCGTAGTGGCCGTAGCAGCGATTTTGGCAGCAATTCAGTCCGGTTACCAAGCAGCCCTGATGGCTCCAACGGAAGTATTGGCCGAGCAGCACTACCGCAAGCTAGTGAGTTGGTTTAACTTGCTGCACCTGCCCGTGGAGTTGTTGACTGGTTCTACCCGCATGGTAAAACGACGAGAAATCTTAGCTCAGTTAGCAACCGGAGAATTGTCGTTGTTAGTAGGTACCCATGCGTTGATTGAAGAGCCGGTGTCTTTTTCTAACTTGGGACTGGTGGTGATTGATGAGCAACATCGCTTTGGTGTGGAGCAGCGGGCAAAGCTTCAGCAGAAGGGCAACAATCCCCATGTGTTGACAATGACGGCGACTCCTATTCCCCGTACTCTAGCCCTGACGCTGCATGGTGATTTAGATGTAAGCCAGATTGATGAGTTGCCCCCAGGACGGCAGGCCGTTCGCACAACGGTATTGTCAGGAAGCGATCGCAGCCATGCCTATGACCTAATTCGCCGCCAAGTTGCCCAAGGACGGCAAGCCTACGTAGTATTGCCCTTGGTAGAAGAGTCAGAAAAGGTGGATTTGAAGTCAGCGATCGACGAGCACCGCCGCCTACAGGAAGCCATTTTTCCTGAATTTAAGGTGGGACTACTGCACGGACGTATGACCTCAGCGGAAAAAGATGCCGCCATTACTCAATTTCGTCAGGCCGAAACCCATATCCTAGTGGCCACTACAGTTATAGAGGTAGGGGTGGATGTTCCCAACGCCACGGTAATGCTGATCGAACATGCCGATCGCTTCGGTCTTTCTCAATTGCACCAGTTACGGGGACGAGTGGGGCGCGGTGCTAATCAGTCCTTCTGCTTACTAATGAGTAGCTCACGCACAGAAACCGCCCGCCAACGGCTAAAGGTGCTAGAACAGTCCCAGGATGGTTTCTTCATTGCAGAGATGGACTTACGCTTCCGAGGGCCAGGGCAAGTCTTGGGAACTCGTCAGTCTGGCCTACCAGACTTTGCCCTCGCTAGCCTAGTGGATGATCAAGCTGTATTGGAACTAGCCCGCCAAGCCGCAGAGAGCATCATCTCCTTAGATGGAACATTATCCCGCTGGCCGCTGCTGCAACAGGAACTGGCCTATCGCTACCAAAAGTTAATGGGTGGTGCCATTTTGACGTAATCTCCTCAGAAAAACGCACCTTCTGGGAAAACACTACTTTTGGTCATCTAAATAATTCTCAAACACTAGTGCACACCTCATGAGTTCGTAGTAAGGACTTAAGTCCTTACTACAAGCTATTCGTAGCCATGGTGTGGAGAAGTGATATGACCTCTTTGCAAGAGAGCCTGCCTATATCGAGGGCGTAGCTGCAATCTGCTATAGGTAACCGATGACATTGGTAGAGCTAATGGTTGCGTTAGCAGGACTTCCCTTACTATGGTTAAGGTAATGACCATTTATCCCAAAGAGCTAGCTATGACTCCAGAATTGCACGATCGGATCAATACCCTAGTAACTCAAAACAAAATCATCGTGTTCATGAAGGGTAATAAGCTCATGCCCATGTGTGGCTTTTCTAATAACGTGGTGCAAATTTTGAATATGCTAGGCGTACCCTATGAGACCGTGGACGTATTGGAAGATGAAGCCATTCGTCAGGGCATCAAGGAATATTCAAACTGGCCTACGATCCCCCAGGTTTACATCAATGGCGAATTCATTGGTGGTTCTGACATTATGATTGAGCTGTATCAGAAGGGCGAGTTGCAACAAATGGTAGAGGTGGCGCTTGCGTCTTGAGCGTGAGGGTTGCGGTTCATAGCAAAAAACTGGTCAGTTAGGACAAATTGATTGCTGATAAGGCTCGTGGTGAAGATTTAGGTTCTCAATACCAAGATCCTAAGTAGCTCGTGCATTGTTGTAGCGGATACGGCTGAGTCGAGCACTATCCACCCTATGACGGGTGGTATACATCAAGCCAACACAAAACGTTAAAAAATGTTGCAGATCTAGGAAAACTGCGTTAACTTTTATTACAGAAGTCAATTTCAAGGAGTTATTGGCCATGGAAACGAATCAGACCCAGAACGTTGCTCAAGAATCTAAGTTCGGTTTTACCAATTTTGCAGAAACCTGGAATGGTCGCTTGGCTATGATGGGCTTCGTGATTGGTTTGGCAACCGAGTTCCTGACTGGCAAAGGTATTCTAGAGCAACTTGGCTTGATGTAATCTGCGACATGACTTGGCTCAAAACGTTAGTTGACGTTAAGTTAGTTAGTTAGAGGTTTACACGGGGGTATGGCATCATACCCCTTTTGTTTTAGCTGGACTGTTTTTCCCATGGTGGAGAGTAGCCTAACTGGTTAAGTGGCGCGCGTGTTGAGTAGTGATGTGGTGCTGTGAAGCCTTATCAACAGATTAGAATCCTAGAGTGTGGTGAGCCACTGGTAGCAATTCCAACTTATCAGTTTGCAGTGGAAACGCCCCACCCCTACGAAAAATTGGGAGCACCCTACGGCGATCGCTCGCCCTATCATTTGCGCCAGGGGGTACTAGACCGCTTGGTGTCTGCCCAGGCAAGATTACAGCAACGCTATCCTGGTTGGCTGATTCAAATCTTTGATGCCTATCGCCCCATCGCTGTTCAACAATTCATGGTCAACTATGCCTTTAACCAACTGCTGGCTGATCGGCAACTTACTTTATCATCCCTGAGTGACGCACAGCAGCAAGCTCTCTGGGAAGAAGTCTATCAATTTTGGGCATTGCCAAGTCACGATCCGGCAACACCGCCGCCCCATAGTACAGGTGCAGCGATCGATGTCACACTAGTGGATGCAACCGGGCAACCAGTAGATATGGGCGGAGCGATCGATGAAATCTCTCCTTGCTCTCACCCAGACTACTACACCCACAGCACCGATCCCCAGCAACAGACCTATCATCACCATCGGCAACTGTTACACCAAATCATGGCTGAGGCGGGGTTTTGTCGTCATCCCAATGAGTGGTGGCACTTCTCCTATGGGGATCAACTGTGGGCATGGCAGCAACAGCAGCAGTCCCAAACACTGGTGACGGCTCGATACGGGGCTGTGTAGTCTGCGATCGCCTAGGGGATTATAGGGCACTTGTCGGCTGATGATCACCCACTGTCCCTAGTCGGAGGATAATGACAAAGTAGACATGGCAACAACCTCTAACAAACTCTATGGTGCACGACTTAGACCCAATCCTCCCTGCCCCCAACCTGTCTCAAGCTGCTTTTGTGGCTGCCAGTGCTGATGTCATCGGACGAGTGACCATAGGTATGGGTGGCAGTATCTGGTATGGGGCTGTAGTGCGGGCAGATGTAGAGCGAATCGATATCGGTGCCCACACCAACGTCCAGGATGGAGCCGTGTTGCACGGTGATCCGGGAGAACCAACTATTTTAGAAGACTATGTGACTGTAGGTCATCGAGCAGTGATTCATAGTGCTCACATTCAGCGAGGTAGCCTAGTGGGCATTGGTGCAGTAGTGTTGAATGGTGTCACTGTGGGAGAGGGCAGCATTATTGGTGCAGGGGCAGTGGTGACTAAGGATGTGCCAGCACGATCGCTAGTCGTCGGTATTCCCGCAAAAGTAGTGCGATCGGTAACTGACGAAGAAGCTATGGAATTAATTGACCATGCCCAACGTTACGAAAAGCTAGCGCTGGTTCATGCAGGTCGCGGCACCGATATGGGATTCTAGGCCACCTAGCAGCACATCTCGCCTAGGATTACTGGAAGGAAGCAACCTACCACGAACTAATGGGCTATTTTGCTAGCTTTTGGAGAATTGGTACAACTTCCTGTTGAGGGCTATATCAAACGCTAAGGGAAGCTAACCAGTCAATGATCAGCGCATTCACCACGTCAGGACGCTCATCATGGGGACAGTGACCTGTATCAGGGATTGGTACAATTTGCACAGGGCTAGCAGTGTGCTCTTGAAAAGGGGTTGCCCCGCTAATCGGTGTCCAGGGGTCTGCTTCACCCCACAGCACTAGCAAGGGAGCTTGCACATGGGGCAATAGCTCACGGGGAGGGGTGCCAGGAGGTGCAGTCAGAATGGAGGCAAATACCTGCTGAGCACCAGGGTCGCAGGACGGAGCATAGAGCATATCCACCAGCTCGTCAGTGATCGCTTCAGAGTTACGGTAGACCTGGTGTAGAGTTGACCGAATCCGAGATTTTTGCCGGACGAGATTGAAGAGAAAACCGCCGATCGTAGGCGACGCGATCAATCGTGTAAACAGACCCATCACCAAGCGCAGAGGAGGACTGAGTTCGTCTGGGCGATGGTTAAGACCGCCAGCGCAGTTCAGCAACACGGCACCTTTTGTAATCTGAGGGAACTGGGCAGTCAGGGTTAAACTCAGTAAAGCTCCAATCGAGTTGCCAATCCACACGACAGCACTGCCAATCTGCTCTGTCCAGAAATCGTGAACCAATTGTGCCCAAAGGTCAATGCTATAGGCCAGTGCTGGTTTATCAGACGCTCCAAAACCCAGCAAATCTAGAGCATAAAC
Organism: Cyanobacteriota bacterium; assembly: GCA_025054735.1. Lineage (NCBI taxonomy): Bacteria > Bacillati > Cyanobacteriota > Cyanobacteriota bacterium. The sequence goes on from JANWZG010000062.1 coordinate 8,913, forward strand.
CCGATAGCCAGCCGCTGCTAGCACTGGAATATTTTTGCGCCAGTGACCGATCGATGCTCCAAAGCCATGCAATAGCACTAGGGGCAAGCCCTCACCGTGGACAGTGTACTGGATGCGATAACCTTGCCAGAGCCACGTCGATCGCTCAAGAGTGGTAGCAGAGGTTAAAAGGTTAATAGTCACAGCTTGTTTATAACACTTCGTAACAATCTGGTTTAATCATAGCGTAAGTGACCGTCAGGATTGTGCAGGCAGGGTGTGTCATCTAACCCCACCTGCATTGTGAACAGCACGAACTAGTCACCCAGTTCTGGTTGAGGATCTAGCTGACGGCAGCAATCGCAGGTTGACGATCAAAAAGTGCTAAAACCCGCTGGGCAATTTGTCCTGGCATAAGCCCTAGCGCTTCCTTAGATTGGTCTGGTGTAGCGTGTTCCACCAACACATCAGGCACCCCTATGCGGGTGATGGGCACTACAATGTTCAAATCGAGCAGGGCTTCAGCTACGGCAGAGCCAAAACCTCCCATCAGACAACCTTCCTCTAGGGTGACAACCCGGCCAATTTGTTGTGCTAGCGGTGCAATTAACTCAGTATCCAGTGGCTTGGCAAAGCGAGCATTGACCACAGTAGCCTGGATGCCGTGTTCACTTAGCATTTCAGCCGCTTGCATAGCAGGGTAGACCATAGAGCCATAACCTACTAGCAGGATGTCATCCCCATGTCTCAGGATCTCTGCTTTGCCGATCGGCAATGGTTCCCAACCATCTTCCATCAGTGGTGCACCGTAGCCATCACCCCGTGGATAGCGGAGGGCGATCGGGCCTTGGGTATAGTTGATACCTGTCACCACCATGCGCTGGAGTTCGGCTTCGTCCTTGGGAGCCATCAGCACCATGTTGGGAATGCATCGTAGGTAAGCAATGTCATACATACCCTGGTGGGTGGGGCCGTCAGCTCCTACAATGCCTGCCCGATCCATGCAAAAGAAGACGGGTAGATTTTGAATGCAGACATCGTGGACAATCTGGTCGAAGGCTCGTTGCAGGAAAGTGGAATAGATGGCAACTACTGGACGCATCCCTTCACAGGCCAAACCAGCCGCTAGGGTTACGCCGTGTTGCTCGGCAATGCCCACATCGATGTATTGCTTGGGCAGCTTGGCTTGTAGAATATCTAAGCCCGTCCCCGTTGCCATGGCAGCCGTGATCCCGATAATGTTAGGGTTGTTTTCAGCCAGCTTCGTTAGGGTCTGCCCAAACACTTTGGAATAGCTGGGGGGCTTGGGCTTGCTGGGGGGGTTAGCCTTACCTGTCGCCAAGTTAAAGGGAGATTGGGCATGGTAGCCAACTTGATCCTTTTCAGCGATCGCATAGCCTTTGCCCTTCACCGTTGCCACATGTACTAGTACTGGCCCAGGGTGCTGGTGGGCCTTCCGGAAGGTCTCGATCAGTTCCTCTAGATTGTGACCATCGATCGGCCCCACATAGGTAAAGCCCAATTCTTCAAACACCGCCCCTACCTTGGGAACTGCCAAGCGTTTCATCCCTTCCTTAATCCGTTCCATTTCTGGCGTAAATTTCTCACCCACAAAGGGAATCTGCTTGAACTGTTCTTCCAAGTTGTCAGCAAGGAACTGCACCGGATCAGACAGGCGAATTTTGTTGAGATAGCGAGGAATAGCGCCAACATTGGGAGAAATAGACATCTCGTTGTCGTTCAGCACCACCATCAGGTTAGTTTTGGGTAGATGTCCGGCATGGTTGATGGCTTCTAGTGCCATACCCCCAGTCAGAGCACCATCCCCAATCACTGCCACTACCTTAAAATTTTCACCCTTGAGATCCCGTGCCAGTGCCATGCCCAAGGCAGCCGAGATACTGGTAGAAGCATGACCTGCACCAAAGTGGTCAAACCTGCTCTCACAGCGCTTCAGGTAGCCAGCAATACCATCTTTTTGTCGCAGGGTGTGGAACTGATTGTATCGACCGGTAATCAGCTTGTGGGGATAGGCTTGGTGGCCAACGTCCCAAATAACCTTATCGCGATCTAGATCCAAGGTTTGGTAAAGGGCTAGGGTTAGCTCAACGACACCCAGACCAGGGCCAAGGTGGCCGCCACTGGTGGCAACGGTTTGCAGGTGCTTTTCTCGAATCTGGTCAGCAATTTTACGGAGTTGGGCAATGGAGAGTCCGTGCAGTTGATTAGGATGAGTTAGTTCACTTAGATGCATATCAGACAAACTCGCTGTGATAATGATGGATTAGGTTTGAACAGGTTTGCTTATCGATCGATTAACCTCTGCTTATACCTTAATAAATTTTAATAAAATTTTCCCGCTAAATTCCGGCACGCTTAGGAAATTCCATCGACTTATGGGAGAATCACCCTGAGGGTTACCTCAATAGGTGATTCGAGTATTCTATACCGTTTCAATCCCCGCATATGGTCAGACTTATTAAGCTTCATCATCGGTTACGAACTCAGTGCCAAATTCTCTGCCCAATTCGTTGGGGTCAATCGGCTGCTGTTGCCCAGACAACTGCCCGTGTTGGGGGTGTAGTGCTAGGTGTCGCAAGTTTAATGGCGGTTGCTCAGCCACCCGCGCTTGCAAGCATCCAAGACTACGAAAGTTGCGCCCAAGCGCTGCTCAACGCAAAAATTGAACCAGCCACGGTTGCTGACTACTGCGCCCGTGAGCTACAACCCCATCACCTAGGTGCTTGTGTAACCGCAATTACTCAACGCACAACGATCGCCGCCAATGATGCCTTAGAAGCCTGTGCAAGAGTTCGTCGTCCCCTAGATCTGGCAAACTGTGTAGTCAATATCGACCAGCAAATCATTGTCCCCAAAAAGTTGGATGAAGCTGCTAGCAAGTCAGCCCTGCTCACCGCCTTAGATACCTGTCGCCGCAGTTTATTGCCAATTCGCCATGCAGAATGTGTGATTGGGCTAAGCAAGAAAGTAGACTTACCTCCCCTATCCCTAATGGGAACCTGCATCGATGCTGACGATCGTCCTCGCGATGTCCAGCCAACCTTCATTCGCTCTTAGGTAGCCCTAGCAGCGCACCTCAGCAGCTAGGTGATGACGGATGTAGAGCCAACTCTAGGATAAAGGTTGTCCATCCGTTGGCACTGCGAACAGTAATTTGCCCACCTAGCCGCTCAGTGAGTTTTTTTACTAAAGCTAGGCCCAAACCCGTGCCACCGTATTTCCAAGGGTCATGCTTAGGAATGCGGTAGAACTTGTCAAAAATGCGCTCTTGCTCACTGGCTGGAATTTCTACCCCAGAGTTGCTGACTGCAATTTGGATTCTGGGTAGCAAGGTACTAGGTGAGTGAGGGTCACTAGGTTGGCAGCA
>JANWZG010000063.1:0-6739 GCA_025054735.1 Cyanobacteriota bacterium
TGTGAAGATAATGAGCACGATCGTCCCGTTACCACTAACTAGCACTGTAGGATAAGGGTGAGAAGACCTGTACCCCAAGTCGGCTATGATAGTATCTCGTTACTCACGATGTTTTCGATTCATCCTGTTGATGGCGCTAGGCTGGTTATTCAGTGCAGTGAGTTGGATGGTTATACCATCAATTGCCCCAGCTACCAGCCCAACCCAGACCCAGCAACCTGTTCCTCAATCTGCATCCCAACTTACTGATGCCCCAGTGTTGCTTAGTCAAGCACTCTCAGTTGACGATGCTGGAGTTCGCTATTACCAGTCAGGGCAATTTAGCCAATCGATTCATTTATGGGAAACAGCATTATCCCAAACAGCTAACGTCGAGGATCGCATCACGTTACACACTAACTTGGCAAAAGCCTATCAACAGATAGGGAGCCTAGAACAAGCTATCAGGCATTGGGATCAGGTACTAGCCTTAGTTGGCACAGATAATAGTCAACACCAAGGGGCGGTCTTAACAGAACAAGCTCAGATTTACAATCAACTGGGGCAACACCGTCGTGCGATCGACCTCTTGACCCGTGTCACGCAACTGCCCGTAGCTGACCCTCGAATAACAGCCGCTGTGCAAGGTGGCCTAGGCAATGCCTACTGGGCACTGGGTGACTATACGTCGGCCCTAGCAGCCTACCAGCTTAGCCTCACCCATGCCCGCCGTTCTGGAGATTCCTTGTTGCTAACTAGCGCCTTGAATAATCTGGGTAACCTATACGCTCGGCAGTCAGTGCGCTATCGGGAACAGATGATAGCGGCCCAGACTGAGGGCGAGCAAGAAGAGGCTGTGCAACTGGCTCAGCAAGCCCAAAACAGTCGAGATGCTGCGCTGGCTGCCTATCAAGAAAGCCTGAATCGGGCGGACATGCCTGCCACAGAAATTGCTATCCTGCTTAACCTTAATGACCTGCTGGCCCAAACTGAGCAGCCAGACTGGCGAACTATTCAGCGTCAGCGCGATCGCATTCTCCAGCTACTAGCGACGCAACCAGACTCTCGCGACAAAGCCTACACCTTGGTTAAGCTTGCGGTTTATCCTCTGGGTAGCGATACCATTACCCAGCGTCGTCAATGGCTAGACCAAGCACGCGCTGTTGCCCGAGCCATTGGCGATCGTCGGGCTGAGTCCTTTGCTCTGGGTGCTCTGGGACAGTTGTTAGAAACAACCGACCCCACCACAGCCATGGGCTGGACGAGGGAAGCTCTCTTCGCTGCCCAAGCGGTAAATGCTCTCGACAGTCTATATCGTTGGCAGTGGCAGATGGGACGGTTACTCAAGGCTAGGGGTGATGTGGATGGGGCGATCGCTGCCTATGAACAAGCTGTAGCTACCCTCCAGAGCATTCGCACTGATATTCTTGCCACCAATCGTGACCTTCAGTTCAACTTCCGAGATGCCGTTGAGCCAGTCTATCGAGAACTAATTGATCTGCTGCTGAGTCGCCGCGATCGCTCACTAGCTGCCGCTAGCAAACAACAGGTAACCGCTAGTAATCCTCAGTTAAAAGTTGACGAACAACAAGCCCTGCAAAAAGCCCTGGATGTCTTAGAACTACTCAAACTCGCAGAACTCGCCAACTTTTTTGGTGATGACTGCGTGCAAGTAGCTCAGGCGCAATCAGCCACTAGTGGGATCCCATCAGATACTGCCGTGGTTTACTCTGTGATTTTGCCGCAATACACTGAAATCATTACCCGCTTGCCCGATGGGTCGCTGATGGAATACCAAGTGCCGATCGCTGCTAACATCCTAGTCAACACGGTTGGCAACCTGCGAACCTTGCTAGAAAAGCGCTCAACGGAGGAATATTTACCAGCAGCGCAACAACTCTATGACCTGTTGATGCGTCCCCTAGAGCCAGCTCTTCGGCAGGCATCGGTAAAGACCTTAGTGCTGATCAACGATGGTGTGCTGCGCAAGATACCCATTGCGGCTCTCCATGATGGACAGCAGTTTTTGATTCAAAAAGTAGCGATCGCAACAGCTCCTAGCCTCAGCCTCGTAAACTTGGGCAGCACAGACCTGCAAAACCGCAAAGCGTTAATTCTAGGCTTGACCGAGGCCCGCCCTCCCTTTGCCGCTCTCCCCAACGTTACCCAAGAGTCTAAAACGGTGCAGTCTATCTTGAATGGCACTGTTCTCCTTGACCAAGAGTTCACGCTCCCTCGCCTAGAGCAAGAGTTGAACCAAGCCAATTACGCTGTCATCCACATTGCTACCCATGGCAAGTTTGGGGTGGATAATGAGAGTACCTTTCTCTTGGGTTACGACCAACGCATCACTATTGATCAATTGGAGACCCTACTGCGGCGACGCAAGGGTCGATCGCCCGTAGAATTACTTACCCTCAGCGCTTGCCAAACTGCTACCGGAGACAACCGCTCTGCCCTAGGTATTGCTGGGGTTGCCGTTCGAGCCGGAGTGCGCAGCGCTATTGCTACCCTCTGGGCCATTAATGACGAATCTACAGTGCCCCTCATCGAAGAGTTCTATCGTCAACTGCGCCAGCCAGGCATTACTAAGGCAGAAGCTCTCCGAGCGGCCCAACTTGCCATGCTGAACGACCTAGACTGGGGACATCCTGCTGTTTGGTCACCCTTTATCCTCATCGGTAACTGGCTTTAGTCATCCATTTCACCTGCATGGTAAGAGCTACGGACAAGGGGGCCAGAGCGAACTTGCGTGAAACCGAGGTCACGGGCGATCGCTCCTAGGCGATCAAAGTCCTCCGGTGTCCAATAGCGCTGCACGGGCAAGTGCGCTAGAGAGGGACGCAGGTACTGTCCCAAGGTGAGACGATCGCAACCCACCGCCCGCAAATCCTGCATGGTTTGGATAACCTCTGCCTCTGTTTCTCCCAAGCCCAACATTAAACCAGATTTGGTAGGTATGCCTGGCGCTAGCTCCTTAACTGTCCGGAGAAGTAACAAAGAGCGATCGTACTTAGCTCCCCGGCGCACAGGGTCTTGCAACCGCGCCACAGTCTCTAGATTGTGGTTATAGCAGGCAGGCTGGGCAGCAACAACCGTTGCAATCCGTTGGCGCTGTTGGATTTCTGGAGCCACCCTGTGACCCTCAGCATCGTAAGATCGTCCTCCCCAAAAATCTGCCGTCAACACCTCTATCTGGGTATTGGGATTAAGCTGCCGAATAGCCACCATTGTAGCCGCAAACCAACTCGCCCCCTGATCAGGCAAGTCATCTCGGGCCACCGAAGTCAAGACAACATAGCGTAACCCCAACAACTGCACTGATTCTGCCACCTTATAGGGTTCATTGGGATCCAACGGCATTGGTGCATGTCCCTTATCCACCTGACAAAAACTACAAGCACGAGTGCAAGTCGGCCCCATCAGCAGAAATGTAGCCGTTTTCTGGGCATAGCACTCCCCCCGATTAGGACAGCGTCCCTCCTCACAGATGGTATGAATTTGACGTTGCTTGATGATCTGCTGTACGGTTGAAATATCATTAGCGTTGCCGATCGGTCGGCGCAGCCAAGTTGGCAGGGGTGCAAGGTTAGGATGCTGGCCAGATGGGTACCCTAAGAGCAGATCGTGCGATCGGCGAGAATCGTGCCTGACGTTTGCCATGAAACCTATATAGCAATAGAACAGAAGTCAGGTAATTACACTACACTATACATGGTGGCAATTGCCAGTGTCGCCCATCATGAGAGTGCATCAGTAATCAGGGGTAACGATTAGGAGTAGGCAAAGAAAAAATATCGTTCTAAAAGCCGAAGAGAATTGTAAGATTTTTAGTACCAGGCATCTCCAGAGGAGCTTAGTTGTGTCAGCCCACAAGATCTTAGTTATTGACGATAGCAAAGTAATCCGGAACACAGTGCGAGACATGTTGCCTAAGGGTAACTTTGAAGTCCTAGAGGCCAAGGATGGCATCGAAGGGCTTAACCTGATTCGTCAAGAGCATCCGAACCTGATTATGTTAGACTTCTTGCTACCGAAGATGAGTGGCTGGGAGGTCTATCAGCAGATTCAAGCCCAGAGCGACCTACAACGCATTCCCCTTGTCTTGATGTCAGGGCGCAAGGAAGAAGTCACTGAAAAGATTCCAGAGCCGTTTAGTCGTTTTGCCTTTATTGAAAAGCCCTTTGAGCAGAAAGACTTAGTAGATGCCATTAAAACGGCAATGGACATTGCTCGTAAGATGCCCGCCCCTGTATTGTCAGCGGAGCCATCGGCGGTTAGCAGTGCTGGCTCTGAGGAATTCGAGGCATTGAAAGCTAAAGTGAATGAGCTACAGTCTGAAGTGGAAGACTTGAAGAAAAAACTAGCTCAAGTTGTTACGATCATTAAGCAAAAGCTGAAGTAGCGATCGTTAGTGTGCCTTGTGGGAGCTGACAAGCATTAGTGAGCACAGGCATGGTGCCAGTTGGCCGACTTAGGCAGAGGATGAAGCAAGTGTCCGATGGCATACAGAACACTGTAAGGCCTCTGTAGTTTAGAATCGCAGGTCTAAAATCGCAAATCTGAAATCCAAAACAGCATGAATCATCTCCATGGCTAGTTCGTTGCTCTATGACGAGGATTATTTCGTAGTACTAGAGCCTAATCAGGCAGAGCAGATTGTCACGGCTGCTGAGTTGTTGGCAAAGCTGACTTCGTTACTGACCAATGGTATTGGAGACTTGCCTAGCGATGTGCAGCGATTTGCTACGGTTGACGAGCAAGCAAAGTATCTCCTAGCTACCAGTTGTGAGTTGCCCTTAGCACCGGGTCAGGTGCTGCAATGGTACGCTGTCAGGCTAGAAAAGTGAACTGCCGATAGCTCATATCAACTAGTGCATCTGGTAAGCATCCACCCCACCTTAGAAATGGGGATTGATCCAACGCCAGAGATATGAGTAACTGAGCAGTGGAGTCCATTACTAGCTAGTTATGACTGGATCATCGCCTCCTTCAGTGGTTGCTGAGACGATCGCTCGCTTACGCACCCTGAGCCAACTTGATATTCGGAATCAGTGGCGAGTTTGTGAGCACGATTTACCCGTGGCCGAAGGGTGTAATCCAGCACACTGGCAAAATTGGCCGATCGCCCTCTTGAACGAAAACGGTTACATTGTGTGGGAGAGGGGGCATCGAATTCGCTGGCTCTGTCAGCAAATCACCGTACCTCATGATTTACATGGCTATGCTCTAGAAGGGATGGTACTGCGCCTAGCCCTTACGGTGTGGACAGATCCTACCCATGTATTTGTCAATGGTCAACTAGTGCAGGAATGTGACCTGTTTGATCACTCTCCTCGCATTCTGTTGTCGGAGCGGGTGACACCGGGGGACACGATCGCCGTTGCACTGCGTGCGGTTAGCCCTGGTCACGATAACGGTGCCCTGATGAAGTCCCTCTGCCTTTATGAAACACCCCAACGGGATGCTGCCTACTCAGGTAAGGAAAACAATCACATCCGTGAACCGAGTTTTCTAGCCGATGAATTGGCGGCACTAGAGATATTTTTGACCACTTTAGCCCCAGAGCAGTTGCCACTGCTAGAGCAGGCCATGGGCGCAATCGCTTGGGATGCAGTTCACGATCCTCCCCGCTTTCAGCAATCCATTCATCACCTTTACCAGACATTACAGCCCCTTGCAGATTGGATCCAGCAGCGACAAATTTGCCTGTTGGGGCATTCCCACTTGGACTTAGTGTGGCTGTGGACATGGGCTGAAACCTGTGACGTGGCTGAACGCATGTTCAAATCAGTACTGAGCTTGCAACAAGACTATGCTGACCTCGTATTCTGCCACTCTAGCCCCGCCCTCTATGCCTGGGTAGAAGACCATCGTCCAGCCCTGTTTGCTGCCATTCAAACCCAAATTCAAGCCGGACGCTGGGAAGCTCTAGGAGGCATGTGGGTTGAGCCAGAACTGAATCTGTTGCATGGCGAATCCTTAGTGCGACAAGTGTTGTATGGGCAGCGGTACGTGCAATCACGGTTTGGCAGGCTCGATCGCATTGCTTGGCTGCCAGATAGTTTTGGCTTTTGCTGGCAATTGCCCCAAATTCTCAGCCAGGGAGGTATTAAGTATCTGGTGACTCAAAAGCTGACTTGGAACGATCGCACCAAATTTCCCTATGCAGCCTTTTGGTGGCAAGCTCCTGATGGCAGTCGAGTGTTCACAGTCATGTCATCAACGGTAGGGGAAGGCATCGATCCCATCAAAATGGCGACCTATGCTAGTCAATGGGAAAAAGCCACGAACATTCCTCATGCCTTATGGTTATTTGGCGTAGGGGATCACGGCGGTGGCCCCACCCGTGACATGCTGGAGGTAGCTGAGCGCTGGCGACGATCGTCCCTATTCCCTAAGTTGACTAGCTCGACTGCCCTAGACTACTTGCAGTCTATTTGTCAGCCATCTTCTTGTCAGCCATCTTCTGCTGACCCCAATGCTGCGGCCTTTCCCACTTGGGCAGACGAACTTTACCTAGAGTGCCATCGCGGCAGCTACACCACCCATGGGGATCAAAAGCGCTGGAACCGTCGCTGTGAAGCGCTACTCTATCAAGCAGAGTTATGGTCATCGCTGATGACGATCGCCACTAATGCTCCCTATCCCCACGCAGCACTCGATCACTGTTGGCGCACCCTGCTGTTCAACCAGTTCCACGATATTCTTCCAGGGTCATCAATTCCAGAGGTGTTTGTGGAAGCTAATGCAGCCTGGC
>JANWZG010000063.1:6749-12253 GCA_025054735.1 Cyanobacteriota bacterium
AATACTGCTATAGGCCTACGCGATCAAGCACTGGCTACCTTAGTAGAGCACATAGGCCTGCCGACACCACCCACCCCCGACTGTCAGCCGATCGTGGTGGTGAACTCCCTGAATTGGCAGCGATCAGAGGTTGTACAGATTGACAGTTTAGATGTTCCCGATGGTCAGGTCATGGGTATAGATGGACAGGTGATCCCCTCTCAACGACTCAGTAATGGCCACCTAGCCTTCGTTGCCGAGAACATTCCACCCGTAGGGTATCGGCTATTTTGGTGGCGACCCCAAGATAATGCTACAACTGGTAACACCGTCGCAACCCCTGACCCTCATCTGTATGTCCTTGATAATGACTACTTACGGATTCATGTGGATCCAGTAACTGGAGATCTTGCTAGTGTCTTTGATAAAACCCAGCAACGGCAGGTGCTTAGTGGTGCTGGTAACCAACTGCAAGCCTTTGTAGATCAGCACAAATATTGGGATGCCTGGAACATAGACCCTGACTATGAACAGCATCCTCTGCCTCCTAGTGAGTTGCAGTCCATCAGCTGGATCGATTGTGGCTCTGTCTGTCAACGGTTACGGGTGGTGCGAACGATTGCTAACTCTACCCTGCAACAGGACTATGTGTTGGAGGCTAGTTCCCCTTGGCTGCGCATCGAGACGATCGCCGACTGGCAAGATTACCACTTGATCCTCAAAGCAGCCTTTCCGCTGGCTATCCAAGCCGACTATGCCACCTACGAGATTCCCTGCGGTGCTATCCAGCGTCCTACTCAGTCCACAGATCCAAGACAAGCGGCCAAGTGGGAGGTTCCTGCCTTGCGCTGGGCAGATCTAGCCGGTGTCAGTATCCTTAACAACTGCAAATATGCCTACGACAGTAAGCCCAACCAGCTACGGTTAACTCTGCTGCGCGGCTCCTGCTGGCCTGATCCCAGTGCGGATATTGGTCGTCACGAGTTTGCCTATGCCCTCTATCCCCATGCGGGTGACTGGCGAGCAGCCCAGACCGTGCAGCACGGCTATGCATTTAACCAGCCCTTACAAGTAGTGGTTGTTCCGACACTACAGCAAGGTATGACTCAGAAACCACTACCACCTGAAGCTTGTCTACTAGACTTACAAGCTAATAATCTGGTGCTGACGGCCCTTAAACCCTGTGAAGAAAATGCAACGCAGTGGATCTTGCGCTGCTATGAAGCTCACGGTCAAGGGGCTAATATGCATCTCACTAGTGACTTGGGCCTAGAGGTCGTTGATCGTGTTGATCTATTGGAGCGATCGCTGTCCCAGTCCCCGCAGAGTGCTATAGACTCCTGCTCTGTGTCCATCGCACCCTGGCAAATTGCGACTCTGGTCATCAAGGTTGCCACTCATCAAGGTTGTACTACGGCATCAAAATAAGCTGCTCATAGCACGTCCTAAGTTCTGGGGTTGCAGCGCATCGACCGCAGCCGTTGGTTCATAACCACAGTGCACCATACAGTCAGCACATTGAGGGTTACCGCTAGCTCGTCCATAGTTTTCCCATGCGGTCTTATCCAGCAGCTCTTGGAAGGTGGCATAGTGTCCTTCGTTCAGTAAGTAGCAAGGCTTTTGCCAGCCCAACACGCTGTAGCTAGGGCTACCCCAAGGTGTGCACTCATAGTCTTTTTCACCCATGAGAAAATCTAGAAATAGGGGATTATGGTTAAAGTTCCAGGCTTTTTCTCCAGCCTTGAAGGGGGATAGAATTTCCCGAAACAGAGCACGGGTTTGTTCGCGTTTGAGGAAATGATCCTGGTCAGGTGCCCACTTGTAGCTGTAGCCAGGAGAGATCATCATGCCATCTACCCCCAAGTCAGTCAGGAAATCAAAGAAGGTTTGCATTTCTCTGGGATCTGCACCGTCAAAGATGGTCGTGTTTGTGGTTACACGGAATCCCCTAGCCTTAGCAGCCCGAATAGCACTAACAGCGATGTCAAAAACACCCTTACGATCGACACAGTGATCATGCCAATCTCGCAATCCGTCTAGATGCACACTAAAGGTGAGATAGGGTGAAGGCTGAAACTTATCTAAGCTTTTTTCTAGCAGTAGCCCATTAGTACAGAGGTAAACAAACTTGCGCCGAGCTACTAGCCCATCAACGATTTCGTCAATTTGGGGATGGAGCAGTGGCTCACCACCAGGAATGGAAACTACTGGTGCACCGCACTCCTCAACTGCTGCAAAGCATTCCTCTGGAGTAAGGTTTCTTTTTAGGATCTCAACCGGATGCTGAATCTTGCCACAGCCAGAGCAGGCTAGATTGCAACGAAACAGAGGCTCCAGCATGAGCACTAGTGGAAAGCGCTTTCGCCCCTTGAGCCGCTGGGTCAAAATGTAGGTGCCAACAGCGATCGCCTGCTGTAGTTGAATAGCCATAACAATATTCGCTCTCCTCACACACAGTTAATCAACGGTCTTCTCTGATTAAACCGTATGTTTCAGCAAAATAGCTGGTATGCAGATGGCCGATTCGTCAATAGTTGACTGATTTAGAGAATTAGGGAGGAATTATGCACCATTGCGAGCAGACACCTCAGCCGCCATTTCTGCTAGCCGTTCCTGCTGATCCTGGGCAATGCAAGATTGAATAATGGTCTCTAGGTCACCACTTAAGACTTCCTCCAGAGAGAAATTTTGACCTAGCCGATGGTCTGTTACACGGTTATCTTTGTAATTATAGGTACGGATTTTTTCCGACCGCGCACCCGTGCCTACCTGAGAGCGCCGCATGGAAGTCACGGCTTCCTGTTGTTCTCGCAGCTTAATTTCGTAGAGCTTGGCACGCAAAATCTGCATAGCCCGTTCTCGGTTTTGCAACTGCGATCGTTCCTCTGTACAAAACACGCGAATGCCCGTGGGCTTATGGATCAAATCGACGGCTGTTTCCACCTTGTTGACATTTTGTCCACCAGCTCCACCTGATCGAGCCGTAGTCAACTCAATGTCCTTAGGGTCAATTTGAATCTCTACCTCATCTACCTCTGGCATTACTGCTACAGTTGCCGTTGAAGTGTGGACTCGCCCTGAGGCTTCTGTAGCTGGCACCCGTTGAACTCGATGTACTCCCGCTTCAAACTTCAACTTGCTATACACCTGATCGCCCTGAATCTCCAGAATAGCTTCCTTAAAGCCACCCATTTCCCCTGGAGACTCGCTCAGCAACTTTACTCGCCAGTGTTGGCTCTCGGCATAGCGTGAATACATGCGAACTAGATCTCCGGCCCAAATACTTGCCTCATCCCCGCCTGTCCCTGCCCGAATTTCCAGCATAATATTCTTGTCATCATTGGGATCACGGGGCAGGAGTAAGATTTTTAACTGCTGCTCTAGATGCTCGGCTTTAGCCTCTAGATCCTTGACCTCTTGAGCTGCTATCTGCTGAAACTCTGGATCGCTTGCTGACTCTTTCAAAACTTGCTGGGCACCCTTGAGTTCATCTTGAACCGACTTCCACAGGTCATAGGTGTTAACAACATCTTCTAGGGACGATCGTAACTTCGCCACCCGCTGAAACTCACTCGGATCAGAAGCAGTATCAGGATCTGCCAACCGCCGAGTTAGGTCGTTAAAGGTATGCTCAACAGATTGTAGTTTCTCTAGTAAATAAGCCTCAGCCATAACAACGCCTCAACAGCGTCAACGATAGTAGTCTAAAGCACTAACGACGTTTCCTCTTGCCACCAGATTTCTTATCATCTGCTGGGCTAGCATCTCCCTCCATCATGCCGTATTTCCGCAGGAAGCGTTCCACACGACCTTCAGTATCAATAATCTTTTGGGTGCCTGTGTAAAATGGATGATTACCTGACCAAACATCAACATCTAATCTGGGTCGCGTAGAACCTACCTTCATCACCAGTTCACCATTACAATAAACCTCCGCCTCTGGGTACCATTGAGGGTGAATGTCAGGTTTTGGCATAATTAGCTCCTTGTAGTCGTTTGTTGCCAATAGTCAATCATCGTATGGAATAGGCAGTGTAGCCAACCCGCTTGATAAATAGTGCAGTGAGAACAGGACTGGCGTAAATGCCTGTGGATCAACGCTTAGAGTATTGAGGTGCTTTCCGGGCTTTCCGCAAGCCATATTTGCGCCGTTCCTTAGCCCGGGGATCACGAGTTAAATAGCCTTCCACCTTCAAGGGCTTCCGATTCTCTGGATCCAACTCACACAACGCTCTTGCTACACCCAACCGGATAGAATCTGCCTGTCCCGTTAGACCACCCCCATGGGCGTTGACCAGCACGTCGTACTCGTTCTCTAGCCCTAGAGTTTCCAACGGAGCCTTGGCGGCAGACAGATAGGACGGGTTAAACTGCAAGTACTCATTCCCCGGCCTGCCGTTAATCACGAGTTGTCCAGTACCAGGAACCAGCCTAACTCTGGCCACTGAAGACTTACGACGACCTGTTCCCCAATATACAACCCGGTTTGACTGATCTGTTGCCTGCATCCGCCTTGCTCTTCAATAAACTCAACACTACTTGTAGGTGCGATCTGCTATTGTAACAGCTTGCTCATAGAACTGCTAAACAATCTCTTGCTAAGGAATGGTCTGAATTTTCAGCTCTACAGGTTGTTGCGCTTGATGGGGATGATTAGGCCCCGCATAAACCTTTAGCTTTGTGAATAACTGGCGACCCAGGGTGTTTTTGGGTAACATGCGCTGGACAGCCAGTTCAATAATCCGTTCTGGCAGACGAGCTTGTAACTTGGTAAAGTTCTCTACTTTCATGCCACCTGGTCTACCAGAATGCCGACGATAGACTTTTTGGCTACGCTTTCTGCCCGTTACGGTTACTTTTTCAGCATTAACTACAATCACAAAGTCGCCAACATCAAGATGGGGAGTGTACGTTGGCTTCCGCTTGCCTCTTAAAATCATGGCAATCTCTGTAGCAAGACGACCAAGACGTTGATCAGCAGCGTCAATGACGTACCAATTGCGCTCTAGAGAATCCTGCGATGGCAGGTAGGTTTTATTCATGGGTAACTCCCCCTTGCTTTACATTAAATATTGAGTGATGGTGCAGTTATGGTGTCAATAGGTTATAACGATGTGAATACTGTTGACGATCGTCACTTGTCTGATGATTCAATAAAAACTTGGGTTGGGTGTCAAACCATGTCTCAGTCTTAAATGGACAGTTTGGGTAACCAACCCTGAGCAAGCAAAGGCCCTTAGCTGGTGCGGAGTATTTCACTTGATCTCGACGTTCCATCTTCCAGATCTGAGTAAAGTCGAGAGGCGATCGTAGACCCTCACCGACCTGAACCAACAATCCCACCAAAAGACGCATCATACCATATAAAAAGCCGCTTGCTTGCACTTCGATGTAAATAAATTCGCCCTGGCGATTACACTCGGCTGCCTGTACTTCAACCCAAGCGTGGGAACGTTTGGAGCCACTCCGTTGGAATGCGGCGAGGTGATGTCGTCCTAGCAAAGGGTTGAGTGCAGCTTGCATGA
>JANWZG010000064.1 GCA_025054735.1 Cyanobacteriota bacterium
GGCTAATCGGGGAAACAGTGTATAAATCTCTTGCTTCAGATTATGGAGAGGTTCGTCTCGAATAAATGCACCCATCTCTAGATTTTCATCAACGCTCAATGAGCGGAACACGTTAGCAATTTGTGGCACATACCCCATGCCAAGTTGCACAATCTGGTTGGGTCTCAGCCCAGTAATAGTCTGTCCCTTAAAGGTAATAGTGCCACGATGGGGAGCAAGCAGGCCAAAAATTGTCTTTGCCAATGTAGACTTCCCAGCGCCGTTAGGGCCAATCACAACGACAAGTTCTCGAGGATACACCCTAAAGTTCACACCCTGCAAAATGTCTAGATCCTTGACATACCCAGCGTAGACATCTTGAACATCTAGAAGCGGAACATGATCGTCCATTCAGCAGTGACCCTAAAGCTACGATAACAATGTTAAATCCGTCTTAATTCTAATATGGACAATGGCAGCGCCCCTAGGCAAAGAAAAATGGGGGCAATGCCCCTCTAACGACTAAAAAATTCTCGGGGTAGTATAGTAACGATACACAAATGATTAAACGCAACTGATCTTCAACATCATTAGTTTTTCCAAAAGTCGCTAGATTAGTGATTCGTTAACTTAGTGACTTAAATTATTAGATGTAGGGTGGTTGACTTTGCCTGGGGCATAGATTAGGGGGTTACGGGTGCGTGTCTACTGAAACTATTTCCAACTTGGTTGGGTCTTCTCAGTGTCATGCTGTCACTAGCGATTCACTCAAGGATGATGATAACGCTGCTTGGGTTTTATGGGTGGACTTACCTGCTCGCTTAGAATGGATTGAGCGCATGAGCTGGGTGCGCTTGGTTGATCGCCTGGCCGAGAGCGAGCTAGTTGATGGTCATGATACAGGATTTCAGGTCTTTCGCAAGAGCTGGAAGCATCTATTGAGTACAGGGCAAGTTAGACCGGAGGGTGATTATCAAGGAATCTTGACTAAAGTTCATAGCCGTTGGTTCCAGGGTAGTCAGTGGGATATTGCATCTATTCAAGCCTGGGATCGCTATGTGGATGCAATCGCCGTCTATCACCAGCCAGGTTTGACGATCGCAACCTTGAATGAACACGAAGACATGCTGCAGCGATTAGCTGGATCCTTCAGTCAAGTTCTCCCCTATTTACCCACAGCCTATCGTGACGCGATTTTTCACTTTGGTGCCCTAGACCAGTTCTATAATAATCTTCGAGACCTGGCAGAAGATGCTAGTCGTGGTATCTGCTATTTGCCAACGGGTTTGCTGCAGCAGTATGGCCTCACTCGACAAAATATCCTAACAGCAGACTGTTGTCACACATTAGGCTATCAACGCTTCATGCAGTTTTGGTTAGATGAGTATCTACCATGTTTACGTCAGCAGGTTAGAGAGTTAGTAGTTGCCCACGATCTACCCCCATCCTGGAAGCTACTGCGAGACTGGTCACTTCAGCGGTATGACCGCATTGAGCGGGTCTTTCGTCAATGTGAATATGATTATGTCGAATTCCCAAAAATCTATTGGGCAGAGGTGCGCCATTATTTAGGCAAGACTTAGGTTTGCCAGAGCTAAGTCTATGGACATGGCACTCGCTGTTCAAACTGGTCACCGCTTGTTAGCCGACTGCCGTTAACAAAATCCCATCCTGACTGGGGTCGTTTTCCGGCGGGTTGTACCTCTCGTAGGAGCAAATATCCACTACCAGTCTGCACGACAGGGCCATACCCTTTGATTAGGGTAACAACTGTCCCTGGTGTTACTGGTTCTAGGATAGGGACTTTTTCTAGCAGTGGTTGATACTCTGGCGGCAAGGAGAGGGTTAGATTTGGATCCAAGGGTAACGTTGCGGTGATTTTAATATCACTACCCTGTAGCCTTGTCACACAAGAAGGATAAAAGCCCCGCACTTGGTTGTGCAAAGCAATAGCCGATCGCGTCCAGTCTAGATAATAGTCATGTTTTTGAATCAATGGAGCATAGGTAGCCCGGTCGTGATCCTGAGGAATAGGTTGTATAGAGCCAGCTTGAAGCTGCTTGAGGGTATTTACCAATAGATCAGCACTGATGGCAGCTAGACGCTCTGAGAGATCTTGAGCATTGTCTAGAAGAGAGATTGGGGTTGTCATTGTCAGTAATATGTCCCCCGTATCCATACCCGCATCCATCAACATGGTCGTCACGCCTGTTTCCACTTCACCGTGGTACAAACTCCATTGGATAGGAGCAGCCCCTCGATAGTAAGGCAAGATTGAGCCATGGGCATTAATACATCCCAAGCGAGGCATATCAAGAATTTGCTGAGAGAGAATTTGACCATACGCCACTACCACAAAGGCATCTGCGTTCGTAGCAGCGAGGTTTGCTAGTGTGATTTCATCCCGTTTGATGCGTTGAGGCTGCCAAACGGGGATATGATGGCGATCTGCTACAACTTTCACTGGTGAGGGCAGCAGGGTGTTACCTCGTCCCCGGCGCTTGTCTGGCTGTGTAACAACAGCAATAACTGTCATCTCTGGGTGGTTGAGCAACGTTTCTAGACTGGGGACTGCAAATTGTGGAGTACCGAAAAAGACTAGTCTTATGCCCATAACCGATATCTAGTGATTGGTGCCGGTCTTACCACAATTCCCAGACAATGCTGTCTGCTTTCGTAACCCACGTGATTAGATAGCCGATCGCACGTCCCGCAGATGCCAACAGATTGCCTTCTCTATGAAGTTAAGACTCTATGGGAGTTAAGACCTAGAACACCCGTACTTGCAGTGACAAGACAACAACCATTACAGCTAGTCACACAAACAGGCTTCTAACTGAGTTAGCAACTGATGGTGGTCAAGATTCTGACCAATCAATACTAGTTGATTTTTAGGATCACTTGTCCAGTCTTCATCATCTAGGGAGAATCGCTTGCCGCTCAGGTGAAAGATATGTCGCCGGGGACTTTCATCAAACCACAGGATGCCCTTAGCGCGAAATACGTTGGACTTGAGCTGGTTATCCAAAAAAGCCTGGAACTTGCGGATGGCAAAGGGACGATCGCTCTGGAATGATACGGATGTGAAGCCATCGTTTTCTAAGTGGTGAGAGTGAAAGTGGTGATCGTGGTCATGAACACAATGTCCATGGTCATGGTCACAGGCTGAGTGGTCATGGTGATCGTGCTCATGGTGGTGATGATCGTGGTCGTGGGTAGAGTGGTCAGTGCCCTTACCATTCGGTCGAAAATAACGATCAGACTCAAACAGCCCCACACTCAAAATCAAAGGCAATGGTACGTTACCTTTGATTGTGCGCAGGATACGGGCATCCGGCTTCACATCTCGAATCTTGGCCTCTAGCAGGTCTGCTTTAGCCTCATCCACTAAATCCACCTTGTTGAGTAAGATAATGTCACCATAGGCAATCTGATTGTAGGCGGCTTCGCTATTAAACAGGTCTAGGCTGTAGTTTTCAGCATCTACTACAGTGACAATCGAGTCTAGCCGCGTCATATCTCGCAACTCTGTCCCCAAAAATGTCAGCGCCACAGGTAATGGATCAGCCAGCCCTGTAGTTTCCACCACTAGGTAATCTACCCGCTCTGGGCGCTCTAACACTCGATAGACTGCATCCACTAGGTCACTATTGATGGTGCAGCAAATACAACCATTACTCAGTTCCACCATGTCGTTATCACTAGTAGTGACAATTAGCTCGTTGTCGATGCCAATTTCACCAAACTCATTCACGAGAACTGCCGTCCTTAACCCCTGCTGGTTAGTAAGAATGTGATTTAACAGGGTTGTTTTGCCACTTCCCAAAAAGCCTGTGATGATGGTAACTGGCATCCCGTGCTTTTCTGTCTCCATGGTTGGAACTACATCAGGAGTGATTGTGGATGGCATAGTCTGACACTCAGCAATAGGGTGGATTCATGATTGTCATTCTATCGCAACTCTCGATAGTGACATCTGGCTCAAGGCAATTCTCTAGCTAGATGCAGCTCTAAAGTGTCTCTCATTGCGATCCTGAATGTAGGCCATAGAGTCACTGATAGCTACTGCCCTAGTCATGTATTACTCTGAATGTTAATCACATGTGAGTGATGTTGCATTAGCCGCCTCTGCGCTTGGGTTGAAGCAACTGCTGTTGTAAACGGATTAACTCAGCTTGAATGCGCTGTCGTAAGCCAGAATCTTCTTCTAGGCGGAGGGTGATATCGTTAAAGCGGCTAACACTTAAACCACTACCTTCGACAATTCGTTTAGACTGATGACAAAAATCAGTAGCAATCAGGCGAATGTCTGCAGGCAAGCCATTGAGCGCTTGAGGAGGGTGGCAAACAATCATGGGAACGTTGTCTGTGCCCATAATTCGTTGAATTTCTGTGTAAGCGGTTTGCCGTAGCGGCTCCATAGTCAATACGGAAGATGCA
Organism: Cyanobacteriota bacterium; assembly: GCA_025054735.1. Lineage (NCBI taxonomy): Bacteria > Bacillati > Cyanobacteriota > Cyanobacteriota bacterium. The sequence goes on from JANWZG010000064.1 coordinate 4,420, forward strand.
TAGCGGCGCACCTCTTCGTCTGTAACTGGCCGATCTGGAGTTTGCGCTACGGTAATGGCCTGACGAGAGTTTGCATTCCACAGGATTGGAGTTGCTTGATGGGCGCTAGCAGGCTCAATCACCAGGGTAATACCCGTGATTGCTAACAGGTGCAACATTAGCTTGACACTACTGCTAAAGGTGATGACCGACTGCTGAAATAATCTACAAAAGCCAGCGATCGTAGACATAGCTTGAGGAATGACTACAGCCCGATGCTTATCTCCTAACCAGCAACAATTCGCCCAGTTTGTCATAAAGAAGAAACAGTGAAGTAGTTGTGACAGATCGAAAACTGTAACAATTCATGAGCCATCTAACGACTTATTGTATATTGAACTATTTTTTCCAACCTATGTTCCCAAGCTCAAGGAGTTAGACTAGGTGTCTGCATTGGCTATATTTCAACTATGCTTCACCATGCCAAGATTTCAGCTTATCCCATCAAATCTTTCAAATGGGTTGAATTTACCTGACTTAGGGTTCATGTTCAACAGACAAATCAATTCCCTTGAGAACCGTGAACCTACCATAGCGTTGCACTAATCGGTTAACCTAAATAACTGTGTTATCGGTAACGGTAGTAACAGCACTGCTTATGGTATGCCCTATGGAAGGAGCATAGTTATAGATTGGAGTCGTGATCAGCTCTGGTAAAGCATCATGAAGTGGCACAAGAGTTCTCAAAAGCAGTATGAATCGCAACAGACTTTCAGCCCATAGCACCCCTTTCATGTCTAGAATCAGTAACTTTGTAGTACAAAAATCTACTTTTGTGATTTACATCACTTTAAGGTTTGATAAATAGCCCTTAACTTGACCGAATACATTAAGGACTCGAAAAGAACTGGAACCGCTAATTTTGTAGTGGCTTTTGCAGTGGCTTCTTTTGCAACAGCTAGCACAACTGTCTTGTGAGAGATATGTCAGCCCTATTATGGCCAAGTGTAGTAGCACCTATGTTTCAAGCTCTAGCTAGAGTCGTGCAACTGAGCGCATCTGATCGCAAAAGTCGGGAATGTTGAGCTGAATTCGTGATGATTACGCTTGTAATGTACTGAGGTAGTAAGTATGTCCCAAATTCCTAAGCATTCTAGTGTTGCGGCGATTAACCCAACCCCGTTAATGCCCTATCGCCGTCCTCGCACGATGGTTCCAGGGCGGCAGGCGATCGCGCTCATCTCTGTGCATAGTGACCCGGCTGCTAGTTTTAGCAGTGATGACACTCTAGGGCAGGATGTCTATGTTTTGCAAGTCGGTGAAGCATTGGCAAAACTGGGTTGGCAGGTAGACATTTTCACTCGCAAGACATCTCCTGACCAACCAAAGGTCGTACACCATTCCCTGCACTGCCGCACAATTCGCCTAACGGCTGGGCCTGAGGCTATTATTCATCGAGATGAGCTATTTCCATACTTGCCAGCATTTGTAGATGCATTTCAAGCGTTTCAGGCAAAAGCAGGGTTGCCTTACCCTCTGGTGCACACTAACTATTGGCTATCTGGCTGGGTAGGCTTACAGCTACAGCAGTTTAACAATGTGCGATTGCTACACACTCATCACTCCTTGGGAGTTGTTAAGTATCAACATCGGCTTCATCTTCCTGATATTGCTCCTACCCGTCTAGCTGTGGAGCAGCAACTCACTGAACAGGCAGATTGTGTGATTGCCACTAGCCCCCAAGATTTGGAAAATCTGCGTAATCTGGTTTCACCTGTTGGTAATGTGGTTGTGATTCCTGGCGGTGCCAATGTAGAAACGTTTCATACTATCCCTCAAGCTGAGGCACGATCGCAACTAGGGTTCTCGTGCCGTGACCAGATAGTTCTCTATGTTGGTCGCTTTGACCCCCGTAAGGGTCTAGAAACAATGATTCGCGCCTGTGATCAATCACACGCTAAACGCAGTGGCAACCTGCGCATAGTGATTGCTGGTGGTACCGACCCTCTTCAGGGTGAGGCCAGTGAGCAACGCCGCATCAAATGCTTGGTAAATGAGCTAGGGTTAGCCTCTTGTACACTGTTTACTGGTCGAGTGAGCCATGATTTGCTGCCACTTTATTACACGGCTGCTGATGTTTGTGTTATTCCCAGTGAATACGAGCCTTTTGGGCTAGTGGCAATTGAAGCTATGGCTTGTGGTACGCCAGTGATTGCCTCAGCAGTAGGGGGCCTAAAGTTTGCGGTTGTGCCTGAGGAAACAGGTCTATTAGTCCCTCCTGGGAATATTGCTGCCTTCGCAGCCGCGATTGACCGAGTTTTATCTGCAGATGAGCTATGGCTACATAGAATCCGTAAACTTGCGTCAGAACGAGTACAGCAGAACTTTAGTTGGACTCATGTCGCTGCTAAGTTAAGTCACTTATATCGTCACACCCTAGCACAGTCGCTGCTTCATGATGGAATGCTAAATGTAGCTGCTATGTAACAGGGCACACAGGCTCCTTGGAGGGACGTTATCACAACGTATTACAAGAGTATGTCAGTACAAGAAGTTGTTCTAGAAGGCTAGATTGTGACTTTCTGAGTAGCTGAATACTAGTTACACAACCGCTTAGAACCGTGTTGATACTCCACCAAGTAGCTTACTGACCTTGGTAGTTTTGCTCAATCCATATTCGCATTTCTGTCTCAGAGTCGGTGCAGGTTGAATGCCCTGTTGTAGGGTCGTAGGCAAACCACCATCGGTTACCCTGTTGGTCAACAGATTGCCAGACTTGCAGGGTACTGGCATCATCGATGGCTTTAGTCACTTGTTGCCATAGATTTTTTGCCCATGCGATCGCTCTACCAACCCATGAAACTCCGGGCTTGGCAGCCTCTAACTGCCGTTTTTCTTGCTCTAACAAGGCGATCAGTTGTTGATCCCGCTTACTCTGGGCAATTTCCATCCGACGTTGCCAAGATGCCATCATACTGGCATAGTGAACGTGCTCCAGGTCAAACATCTCATGATTGAACACCTGACTAGTCATAGGTATCCCTATCCCTCGATTAGTTGCTACACAACTATTATATCTATTCTGTAGCTGTGGATACCAAAATTAATCTTTCTGTATACAATTTCCACTCCGAGTCTATTTGCCACTAGAGAAGCATTCTAGGGTTACATGTCAACTAGTCAGTTCCTTCTCTGTAATGGCTCGTTCAACGTCGGCTGTGTTATCAACCCTAAGGCTGACTAGGCAAGCTATCCCACTGTCAAACTCGCAGTGGTATGGCGATTAGTCAGTGCTGTTGTTGGTTCTGGCACCTGCATCAGAAAAATTAGTAGAGATTGTCCTCGTAATTCTCGCTTAAGCAGGCGACGCAATTCAGTTTCAATCTGTGCTTTGAGTCCTGACCAGTCCACGTCAATGTTGTGCCCTGGTAAAGCGTGAACAAACTGTTGCCAGCGATCCTCTAGGCAATTGGTAATGGTTCTTGTAACCAGACTGCGGAGCAGTGTTGGCTCGATCGTTGTGACGACTCCCCGCAGATGCACATCCGGTTGTGTTAGCAAACGCCCATCCCAGCCAATTGTTGCTGCCACCGTTACCACTCCATCTTCAGCTAGCTGTTGGCGCTGTTTCAGCACATCTCCACGGACAATGCCATTGTTGGCTACTAGTTCAATTCCAGCAGGAACTTTTTGACCCAAGCGAATACTTGTTGCCGTCAACTCTACTGTGTCGCCATTGTCAATGATCACAATGTTTTCTGCAGGAATGCCCATGCTTTGAGCTGTTTGGGCATGTTTGACTAGCATTCGGTGCTCACCATGGACAGGAATAAAAAACTTGGGACGAGTCAATGCCAGCATGAGTTTTTGATCCTCTTGAGCACCATGTCCAGACACATGGATGCCCTGTTCTCGCCCATAGATAACAGTTGCCCCTGCCATCATCAATTTGTCGATCGTGCTGACAACCGCAATAGTATTCCCTGGGATAGGGTTGGCTGAAAACACAACGGTATCGCCTGGACGCACCTTAACCTGCTTATGCTCGCCGTTCGCAATTCGAGTAAGGGCAGACATAGGTTCACCCTGGGAACCAGTTGTCAAAATCAGCACATGCTCATCCGGTAGCTTATGGATAACCTCAAGGGGTTGAAATAAGTTATCATCACACTTGATGTAGCCTAGGTTTCGAGCATGGGCAATGACGTTTAGCATCGATCGCCCGAGCACAGAGACGACCCGACCATGCTTTTTCGCCAATTCCAAAATCATGTTGACTCGGTGCACCGATGAAGCAAAGGTGGTCACAAGCAAGCGCCCCTTAGCTTGACCGAATACACGATCAAGATTGGGGTAAACTGAGCGTTCTGATGGCGTAAATCCAGACACTTCTGCATTCGTAGAGTCACTAATGAGACAGTGAACACCTTGCTCACCATACTCTGCAAGTTTTTGCAAGTCAAAGCGCTCGCCATCGACAGGAGTGTGATCAAACTTAAAGTCACCTGTGTGAATCACAACCCCAACTGGAGTATGAATAGCAACACTAAAACTGTCTGCAATTGAGTGGGTATTACGAATGTATTGCACTAGAAAAGAAGTACCTACTCGTACCATATCACGGGGACTAACGGTACGAATCTCAGTCCGATGGGCAACACCAGCTTCCTCCATCTTGTCACGCAGTAGTGCCATTGCTAGCCGTGGCCCGTAGATTACGGGAATATCAAACTGCTTAAGATGAAAGGGAATGCCACCGATATGATCTTCATGACCATGGGTAACAATCATGCCCTTGATCTTGTGGCGATTTTCTCGCAGGTATGTCATGTCTGGCAGCACGATGTTAACCCCATGCATTCCGTCAGATGGAAAGGCTAGCCCTGCATCCAACAGCATAATCTCGTCATTAATCTCAAAGATGCAAGTATTTTTGCCAATTTCGTGTAGCCCTCCTAGGGGAATAATTTTCAAAACGGGTGCTGTTCCGTTGCTGGTCATGGGTCTCCTTATAGAAATAAAAAATTACAATTATGAAAAGTAATACTTCAGATGCTCTATCCAACTCTTAGCTAAGAGTTTTATGTCCACGGGCCTGCCACCAGCCTGGTAAAACTGCTAGCACCACACTTATGGTGTAACCGTAGCTTCAAGAGGTGACAGATACTAAATGACATCAGCACGTCATGGCCTCTTAGGAAAAATCACGGCCACTAAGTATAAACAGGCAACAGGAATCGACTAGGTTGGTGTGAGTATTCAATTGTCAAAGATTTATCGGTTAACACTATTACTTTGCCGGAGTGAAATAGTTTAGATAATTTTGCCAGAGTGCGAGTCGCTTGGAGACACACTAGATGTTCTAGATGTCTAAAGCAGACCTAAGTCAGTCATAACTGATGTTAACGCATCAATCACATGTCCTGAGGCTGGATTTAAGGGAGGACGTACTGTCTGCAATTTCCAACCTTTGAGAGTTAGAGCAGCTTTGATAGGGATAGGATTTGTGGTCATGAACAACGCTTTGAACAAAGGAAATAGGCGAACATGAATATCGGCAGCGGTTTGTACGTTGCCAGCTTCAAAAGCTTGAATCATTTGCTGAAGCTGTGATCCTACCAGATGACTAGCAACGCTGACGACTCCGACAGCACCAAGCGCTAGCATCGGCAGAGTTAAGGAGTCATCACCAGAATAAACCTGAAATGTTGATGGTGTTAAGCAGCGAATCTGGCTCACCTGATCCATGTCGCTGTTGGCCTGCTTCACAGCCACGATGTTCGACAGTTCCGCTAAGCGGGCGATCGTCTCTGGCAGTAAATTTTGCCCTGTTCGCCCAGGTACGTTGTATAACATCATTGGCAAATCGGGCACTGCTTCCGCTATTGCTCGAAAGTGAGCATATAACCCTTCCTGAGGCGGCTTATTGTAGTAAGGAACTACCTGCAATGTTCCATCTAACTGCAGTGTAGCTGCCTTTTGAGTGGCCACGATAGCTTCCCTAGTAGAGTTAGAACCTGTTCCAGCTATCACCTTAGCCTTGCCTGCTACCGCTTGCTGCACGACTCGGAACAACTCATACTCCTCATCCCATGAAAGAGTAGGTGATTCGCCAGTTGTACCACAGACAACTATTGCATCTGTGCCATGATCTACCAAATAGGCTGCCAACTTTTCAGCTTCTCTATAGTCAACGGTGCCATCCGCTTGGAACGGCGTTACCAAAGCTGTTAAAACTCGTCCAAAATGGGTCAAGCGATCAGTTCTCCTACACTATGATCTATCTTGCCAGAGATTAGTCTATTATCGCGTGCCTTCATAAAGAAATCATCAATGCGACCAACGAACGAAGAAGAAGCTTATGCTTGGATAAGCAAGATTGTACTGAAAACTACCATATTTGGTGAAGATAGATGGAGAAAGTGTAGTCATAGCGCATCTCTACCTTACTCACACCAACTTATTCACACTGACTAATGGTAGCGAGGATATCAGGTGCAGATAGAGCAGCTACTAAGTTGGGGTTAAATGTAAATTGTTCTCAAGAGCTTCAGAGATGATGCAATCTATGCTGTCTATGAGCAACCTGAGAGAACTAAGGCTAGTATGTAGTATGCGTGCCTCACCTTGTTATCAGCAACTGGTTGGCAACCAGTCATCATCAATCGTAGTTAAGTTGCAGCACACTTAATATTCGGCTATGTCTCAAATTTTTGGAAGTTTCGAGGAAGATCCACCCACTAGCCAAGAGTACTTAGTTTTAAGTTTCTCCCCAAGTTCTACCCCGCTAAAGCAACGTTGGCGCACCAACGGGCTGTCGGCAGATTTCCTAGCTGACTACTTAGCCACTTTTTTCCCAAGTGAGACTAGCGCTGCAAATCCTAAAATTACTCGCGCAGAAGTAAAAGGGGCTGTAAGCTACATTGCCAACGAGCTATTGGAAAATGCTATGAAATTTAGTGACGAGTCTGCTGACTATTCCATCAGCATCGGGCTGCATTTATATAGCGATCGTCTCTTGTTTGTGGCTAGAAACAGTCTTACTCCTGAACGGGCAGCAAAATTTCAAACCTTCTTGAAGAAACTGACTACGGAAGATCCCCAAGAGTTGATGATTCGTCAAATCGAGGCTGATGTAGACGAGACTAGCCAATCGGGAGGCGCTGGCTTAGGTCTACTCACAATGATTAATGACTATGATGCCAAATTGGGCTGGAAGTTTGAGACTATTTGCAAGGATCCTACGGTCATGACAGTCACAACTATGGTGCAATTAACATTGCAGGACAAAGGAGCCATTTGAGAATGGAAATTAGAGGGGAAGACTACGTAGTTTGGTTTGATAGCAGCTCAACTACTATCAGTTTCAAAGGGTCGTTGCGACTGAGCAGTATGGAAGAGTATGCTCCGATTGTCCAATTACTTGGAGATGTAGTTGATCAGGAGCCGCCTACAGTAGTTCTAGATCTGCGGAATCTAGAGTTTCTCAACAGCTCTGGAATCAATGTGTTATCAAAGTTTGTAATCAAGGTTCGCCAAAAGGGTAATGTGCACATTCTAGTTCACGGCTCTAGGGATACGCCATGGCAACTAAAATCCTTGAAAAACCTACAACGACTGATGCCTAGCCTAACCTTGCAGTTTGACTAAAGAACATGATAGTTAATTAGGCATATTAGAAATAAGTTGTTTAAGTAAAGCAGAGTTTTCTCCCCAAAGCTAGACCGTTTGTTTCAGCTAAAGCTACTCTAGTATCAATATTCCAAGAACTATTTACACAAGTTGATTTGTTTGCAGGGTGCACCTGGGCTTGCACTATAGTAATGCCCGGTTTCTTGTGGGAG
>JANWZG010000065.1 GCA_025054735.1 Cyanobacteriota bacterium
TCACCCGACAAGCTCAGCACAAACCGCTTAGTGAGCTGCCTGTAAGCCTAATTGCTGCTGCCAAGCATGATCTTCAGGTTCTCCAAAGTTTGTATCGGCGGGAGGGGCGGCAAATTGGTGACTGGATCCAACAAATTACTGACCTGCCCACGGCTCCTGTTTGGTATGAGCCAGAGCTAGGCAGGGTGGATGCAGCCTGGTTACACAACTCAAAGGACTGGACAATTGATTTGCCTACCCTAGCTGCTCATTATCGGCAGCATGGCATCGGGCTGTTGGGCGAATACCGGACATTGCGTTGGCAGCAGGGACAGTTAGTAGGAGTTTTACACCCCGACGTTATCTATCCCACTGACTTAGTGGGCTATGAGTGGCAGCGATCGCAGTTACTTAAAAATACAGAGTTTCTCTTAGCAGGTTACCCAGCCCAGAATGTACTGCTCTACGGTAGCCGAGGTTCAGGCAAGTCTTCCCTGGTCAAATCGCTGGTGTCGGCGTTTGGTGACCGTGGCTTGCGGTTGATTGAGGTAGCCAAACCAGATCTTAAGGATCTGCCGACAATCATCGAATTGCTACGAGATGCTCCCCAGAAAATCATTCTGTTTGTCGATGACCTGTCCTTTGAAGAGGATGGCGATGACTACAGAGCACTCAAAGCAGTATTGGAAGGATCCGTGGTAGCAAAAGCTCCCAATGTAGTGGTTTATGCTACATCTAATCGACGGCATCTAGTTCGCGAGTTTTTGAGCGATCGCCCGTCTCCCAGCCAGAGTGACGAAGTTCATGCCTGGGATACTGTTCAGGAAAAATTGTCTTTTAGCGATCGCTTTGGACTCACACTTACCTTTGAACCGGCTGATCAAACTACCTACCTAGCGATCGTCCATGCGTTAGCTGACCAAGCTCACATTACCCTCGATTCCCAAACCTTAGACCACTATGCATTGCAGTGGGCAACTCGTTATAACGGTCGCTCTGGGCGCACAGCTCGTCAGTTTATTGACTTTTTGCGAGCAGACCTAGCTATCAACGGTGCTCAGAGCGATGTCCAGAACGTTGCAAATCACACCAAGCTGGGCTAATTTTGGACACAAGCTAAAAAGCAACCTTAAGCAGATGGTAGGGCGACCCGCACAATCGTTTGCTTACTAGGAACGCTCTCTATACTGAAATCACCGCCATAAAGCTGAGTTAGCCGCTTGACAATTGCTAACCCTAGGCCCACGCCTTGCTGCTCACGAAGGGATCGATCAAACTGCATATAGGCCCCCACACTAGCAATCTGCTCATCGGTCATGCCGCAACCATAGTCGATGACATGCAGCACAAATTGCTGATTATGATAAGAGCTATAAACCTGCACCGCTGAACCGGGCTGAGAGAACTTTAAGGCGTTATCTAGCAATTCTTCCAGCAGTTTCTTCAATTTCCATTCAGACATCTGAACTGCTACAGGGTGCAACTCTAGCTTCAAATCACCCTTGCGATCGTACTGCTCAGCCTTTTGCATAGCAATCTCCGCAATCACGGCTTCAGTATCTTCTAAGCGATCCTGTCTTAGCGCCTGACATTGCTGAGGGTTAGTAGCCAATAAATCCAACTTTACCATCAGCAGGGAGTTATAAACCAGACGGTGTAGGCGCTTGGTTCCCTCTTGGATTGATTCAGCAATCTCTAACAACTCGGCAGGGGCGATCGAATCATACTCTTCGACTAGGATGGATGCCATTCCCGAAATGACATTGAGTGCTGTATTTAACTCGTGGGGCAGGGCTAGGCTAATGTTGTGGCGCAGATCATCCAGTTTTTCTTGGGTTTTCCGCTCAATGACGGCCTGTTTGTCCAGACGAGCGGCGATTGCCTGTAACAACTCATCATGGGTAAAGGGTTTGGTCAGATAGTCGTCAGCTCCAGAGTCCATACCTTGACGCACGTCTGACCGATCAGCCTTAGCAGTAAGAAACAAAAAGGGAACAGTAGCCGTTTTAGGATTATGGCGTAGCTGGGTGAGCACACCGTAGCCATCCAATTCCGGCATCATAACATCACACAAAATTAGGTCTGGATGGAAGTCTTGGGCAGACTGAATCCCAACGGCACCATTTTCAGCACCTATAGCATAGAATCCTTCAGCATCTAGAATGTCCAAGATGCTGTTGCGCAGGTCAAGTTCATCCTCAATTACCAGAATCCTTTTCACTGGTCGTAGCTCCTTGTGTTTGTGGAATCAATACAGTAAACGTTGTGCCAATCCCTGCTTGACTAGAAACTGTGATCTCGCCGCCGTGTGCTTTTACCGCATTTTTGACGATCGTCAGTCCTAGCCCTGTGCCTGGAATGTTGCCCACATTGGCTCCCCGATGAAATGACTCGAACAAACGCTTCTGGTCATTGGCAGGGATGCCGATGCCCTGATCATGAACTTGAAAGACCACTTGGCTGTCGTTACAGCTCAGCGTTAACTGCACAACAGTATCTGGTGGTGAATATTTCAGCGCATTTGACAATAGGTTTGTCAAAATATGGCGGAGTAGTTTTTCATCTAGCAACAGGTTAGTGCAGTCGCCGCAGCTTGTGAACTTAATCCGCTGAGTTTGCTGATTTTCAGGGCAAACCTCATCAATCAAGTCTGCACAGAAATCTTCTACATTTAGAATGCCCAAGTTACAGCTCAACTTACCAGCCTCAGCTTTGCCCACTAGCAGCACATCGTTGAGTAAGACAGCCATATGCTTAGCAGCAGACTGTATTCGCCGGAGCACGGTGATTTGTTTGCTCATGGGCCATTTGGTGTAATAGCGCTCGATCGACTCTGCCGAGGCCAAGATTGAAGTCAGTGGTGTGCGGAACTCGTGAGATGCAATAGTAATAAATCGGGTTTTCAGCTCATTCAGTTCCTTTTCCTTAGTTAAGGCTTTGCGGATATCGCGCTCTACCTGCTTTCGCTCAGTGATGTCACGAGTGATACCTCGATAACCTTGGGGTTTCCCGTCTGTATTCAGCACAGGAGTGCCGCTAATTTCTAGGACGATCGTCTGCCCTGCCTTATGAATAAATGTGGCCTCTATCTGACTAAACGGCTGATGGTGATGAATGTGATAGCTGAGTAGGGTATGCATTCGCACCGTTTCATCATCGGGCATGAAGTCAATCATACTTCGGCCCAAAATCTCTGTTTGGTCATAGCCCGTAATATCGTAAACACGAGGATTGACATAGGTAAAGTTAAGACCCAGATCGATTTCCCACACCCAGTCGTTAGTTTGCTCAACTAGATCGCGGAACTTAGCTTCACTAGCTTGCAGCGCCATACCTGCTCGTTTGTGATCGGTGATGTCAATCCCGACAACGATGGCTGCTTGGTTGTTGTTATACTTTTGCGCCACAATTAAGTAAGCATGGCAGTTGCCATTAAAACTGATTTCAATCTCTTGGTTGATGGTTGACCTAGGACTAGCAAAAAAATCAGCTAACAGGTCGGTTAGTTGAGAACCAAGATGCAAGAATCCTACAGGCTGACCAACAAATTCCACCGGTGGCAAGTTAAAGGTGTCGGCCATGTGACGGTTTACTCCTAAATATCGGAGATCAGCGGTAACCCAGAATACTAACCCAGGTACAGCATCCAATACAGCACGGAGGTGATCCGTTGTGTGCTGTAGTTCTGTTTCTGCCCGTTTGCGTTCTGCTATTTCTAAAATGAGTCGATCAGCGACCTCTTGCCACGAGGCTGTGCGTTCCTGCACCGTTTGTTCCAAGTTCCTGAGAATGTTGGCTAGTTCTGCCTCCACCCGTCGGCGTTCCTGCAATTCTGTTTGCACTTGCTGGTGCAACTCTGACTGATGAATAGCAATACTCACCTGTTTGGTCAGTTGCTCTAGTAGATTTACTTCCCAGGTTTTCCATTGGCGGTGACTAGCGCATTGATGAACAATTAACAACCCCCAAAGATCTGCCGGGGCTGATGGATGGGCAGAGACGGCTGGTAATGGCTGTTGAGTATCATCAGTTGCAGTATTCGATGCTATAGGCAGGGTGGCAAGGCGCTTGCCCATGACGATCGGCACAATTAGACTAGAGCGCACCTGAAATTGCGTCATCAGGTCAACATAACTCTGAGGCAGCCCTGCACGATAGATATCGTTAATCACTCGTGAATGACCATTGCGGTAAGCAGAGAACCAATAGGGGTCAAAGCAACTGCACGGGATGGCATGACCAGTCATCGACTCCCATGCTGGCAAGACAGACTCCATGGCAATAATACCCTCTGTAACAGGGTTGTACTGGTCAGCAGGGTTACTAACATCAAAGCGACAGATGATGGTGCGATCAGCATTGAGTAAGCGTCGGACTTCCGAAACTGTAGTGGAGAGGATAGTGTGCAAGTCTAGAGACTGGTGAATCTGCATGGTCGTTGCTGCTAAGAGGCGATCGCATTTCGCTTGTTCCTCTAGTTGGGCTGTGCGCTCCTGCACTAGGCGCTCTAGCTCTAGGGCGCGGTGTTGTAAGACATGCAAACGATCGACCTTGAGCTGTTGCATAGATTGTTGAACTTGCCGACCGGATTGATATCGTTCTGTTGGATCACTAGCTCGCAAAATATCCATATCGGAGATGACACCCAACAGCACACCATCACCATTGACGATTGGTAAGCAGGGTAGCTGCTGCTGACGCATTTCTTGATGGGCAAGCCAAAGCGAATTAGCAGTCCGTAGCTGAACTGTCAGAGGGTGCATTACAGCTTCTACAGTGCTTTTTAGGGGTAGCCCACAGGCGCGAAACCTAACAATGTCTTGCGAAGTAACAATCCCAATTGGTGAGCGATCGCCATTAGGTTTGCTAGATACAACCACGACCCCATTTAGGCGCTGGTCTGTCATTAATTGGGTCAGGTCAATAATTGCAGTATCTATACCTACAGCCACAAACTGAGTTGTCATCACATCCCCAACATGACGCAACTTCTCTAGGTTAGACAGGGGTAACGCCCGCTGAATGCTTGCAGGGGTAATCACACCAATGGGAGCTTCCTGTTGGTTAACCACAGGCAAATGCCGGACTTGCTGTTGATAAAACACTGATGGCGTTTTGCAGAGATGATCCAAGTCTGCTTCTGCCAAGGTGATGACAGGATGAGTCATTGCGTCCTTAGCAACTACGTCTTCTAGTGAGGTATGGTGACTAATTAGCCGCACTACATCCCATGCAGTCAAAATTCCTACCAGGGCATCATGATTCACCACGAGTACACAACTTGCTAGCACGCCCTCATCAGCATTCGCCATCTGAGTAACCGTGTCTATCAGAGGAGTATCTGGCGTAACCGTGAGAAACTGCTGGTTAATCAACGCTCTTGAGTAGTTGCAAAGAGAACTAGGATCTGAGCCGGATAGTGTAAACCGATACACGAGCAACCCCCCAAACTAGTTAAGCGCATCATGGGCAATGTGACAGCATTGCCACAAGTCCTAGCATTCCCAACCGATTGTTGCATTATCACTCGCGATACAACAAACAACACCTAGGGGCAATGAGAGCTATGGAGAGTAGGCATTTAAACCAGCTCGGAGCTTAGTCTCACACTAGATGGACATCAACATGCTCTTTTAGAAATTCTTAATACAAACTTAATGTGTCTTAAATTTTCTTTACAGAAAAAGTAACGATGGTTACGGAATGTTACGGTTCGTATCATTGGAACCCGTCTAGACGACTCTGTCTAGACCACTGTGTTGCCCTTGGGTTGGATATGTCCATATCATCCCAACAAGATGAAGCCTATAACTTTCGGTTGTATATCGCCGGAATTGATGAGCCAAAATCTACTCGTGCGATCAACAATTTTTATCGCATGACTGAACGTATTGCCGGTAACTGCGACGTTGATATTGTAGATATTTATACCAATATAGAACTGACCGAGGTAGATCGAGTCAGTGCTACACCTACGCTGATAAAACTATCTCCACCGCCTGTTCAGCGATTTGTTGGGGATTTATCAAACATTGACCAGGTGTTGATGACGTTACGTATAAAGTTCGATCGCTAACTACTTCCTAGTCAGGAATTTCCATTTGCGGTAGAGCTATTATTAGCTTGAGCTGCAAACTTCTCTACGAGGCGTTGTTGGGGAGCACCAATGGCAATACCCTCACGTTGGAAGGCCATGTGAATACGTCGCCGAAATTCTCGACCGACAGCCCATTGTTGCAGAGGTTGGGTTTTGATCCACACCCGAATCAAAATACCCGTGTGAGCCAAGCGATCGACCCCCAGTACCTCTGGTGCCTCCACAAATAGTTCGTGCCAGTCAGGGTCAACATATAGGTCATGCCCTACCTGGCGAGTAACATCTAGAACGTGGTTAACGTCAGAATCGTAGGCCACTTCAATAGTGAAATCAACCCGTGACCAACTTCGAGTTAGATTTTCTACCTGAGCGATCGTACTGTTAGGTATAGTAATCAAGCGTCCTTCAGCATTACGAATCTGGGTAATGCGGAGATTCATGTTTTCTACAAGTCCATCCAGATTGCCAACCGCAATCACATCGCCAATGGCATATTGGTCTTCTAACAGAATCAGGCAGCCATTAACTAAGTCTTTGACCAGGCTTTGAGAACCAAAGGAGATAGCAATACCCAAAATGGCTCCAAATGCCAGTACTGAACTAGTGGGCACTCGCAAGACGTGTAAAATGTTAACAATGCCAATGGTGTAGACTAAGAAGGTTTTTAGTCCTTTCAATGCACGAATAGTTGTGGAGATTCGTAGCGATCGCCGTTGAGCACTGTCAACAGAAAAGAGGTCATTGCGTCGCCAAACTGCGGCAAGACGGTCGATCGCAATAGTGCCCAACCAATTAACACTACCCGTCCCAAACCAGATCAGTAGCACGATTAGGGGAGTTTCCCTGAGCCAACCTGCAAGGGGCTGGGTATAAGGAGTAGCCTGTAACACAATCTGTACGGCGACAAACCACAACAGAACTTGCGCCCAAAATAGCAACCATCGTAAAAATGCCACTAGCCCTTGATGCAGTTCCAGTGTAAGGCGCTTACCAGAATGGGCAAGGATGAGTAAGCGATGATTGATAGAGAAGTCGTTAGTGCTCCCCAGGGTATTGCGAAACTCTTCATCTAGGCCAACTTCTCGCTCTTGGAGTCGATCGCTGTAGCGGCTGAGAAAACCTTGCAGAAAGGTCAGGCCAAAACTAATGATGGCGACAGCAATTACAACTACACCTCCAACCTGGAGCCGTTGCCGAATTTTTTGGGGTTGGCGGTTTTCAAGAGCCTTAGTTAAGGCTTGTTGCAGAATATCACGCCATTTGGCAGCTAGTTCTGCGATCGACAAGCCATAGTAGTCAGCATCAAGCTGAGTCACTGTCAGCAGAATATGCGACTGCGATCGCGGAGGGCCAGATACAGTCAAGACGGTTTGTCCTCCTAAGATGGCAGCATTGACCTGCAAGTTTTCTGGGGTAATGTGAGGCCGAGCTTGGTGCAGACGGACTATGCTTACAGTTGGGTTGGTCATCACAACTCGCCTTAAGTTAGCCTCAATCAAGCTGGCTCTAGCTTCTACAGGAATCAATGACCCAGTGTTAGCACGATCGGGCACTGTTGGTGACACAATCTCAAACAATGCTGCACCATTGAATCGCACAGTTGTGACTTCAATGCTACCAAGGCGGGTAACCCCATAGGGCGGGGGTACAGCCGATGATCCACTCGGTGAGAGGGAAAACTGTCCCCACGCAGAACTGCCCCCTCTACTAAGCATGAGCCAAGCTAAGGCAATGACAATCGCCCAACGCACCATGCGGTTAAAGATGGTTAAATTCATGCTGTGTCAAGTTGGCGTGAGCAACACCCATGATTGTAGGCAATAATCGATTAAGGCAATAATCCTTTAAGATAGGAATGCATTAGGAGAGGTGGCAGAGCGGTTGAATGCGCCTGACTCGAAATCAGGTTTGGGGTAACACTCAACGGGGGTTCGAATCCCCCCCTCTCCGTTCCCATAGGAATACAGCTACCTTACAGTTGGATCCAACTAGTTACATACCAGGTATTAACCCGTAGGCTCCCTAGCTCGCTCCCACACCCTGATGAACGGTCTTTACCCATTTCAGTTGCTTGGGACGAATCGAAATTCGCACAATGATGGTAGCCATGACTAGAAACCAGTGGCACATGTAGATGGTGTCTCGAATACTGCGCAACAGGTTATAGACCAGCAAGGATGGTGGCAGTTGGATAGCCTGATTCGTAGCCATACCCAGATCGGCTTGCTTCAATTGCCGCTGCTGGCGAGAATACCCCAAAAACATGCCAACAACAGACAGCGTAATAGTCAGAATGGTAATCGGTGTAAAAATTGGTAATCGGTTGCGGAGTACTGACATCAGTAAGTCTGGGATGGATGAAGTGGCCACAAAGTATTGGCTGATCCAGAACACAGCAAGGTCAATCGTTTTTTTGGTGCCCATGCGATTTTGCAGGATAGGTTGCCAATAATCTAGGTAGCGTTGGTACCCCCCCTCACCCCAACGATTGCGTTGATGCCACAGATCAATCGCTCGGGTCACTCCTTCCTCTAACACAGGTGGATCCGATAGCACATTAATATCCCATTGGTTGAGGTGCAAACGGATAGTGAGATCTAGGTCATCAGTAATAGTTTCCTCATTCCAACCACCGCAACTTTCTAGTGCTGTACGCCGTAAAAACTGACCATTACCCCGCAACTCACCAGTGCCGCCGATCGCAATTCGATGTTCCTGGAAAAAACTGTCTACCAGCATTTCTGAAGACTGACCCTGAATCCAAAGATTTTGGGCAGCCTTGCCACCTAGCTCTGCTTGAACGATTGCCTTCCGCACTTGCACTGCACCCACACGCTCTTGCCGGAACAGGGGCAACACCCGCCGCAGTAAATCCCTAGAAACATGAGCATCTGCATCGAACACGGCAATAATGTCGCCCTTTGTCAGTGGCAGAGCTTGGTTTAGGGCACCAGATTTGCCACCCGTCGCATCAGCGCCCCGACGCAGAACATGTAGTTGAGGATATTCACAGGTAAGGGTTTTGAGAATGTCTGGAGTACGATCGCTGCTATTGTCATCAATGACCCACAGTTCATATTGCTCTTGGGGATAGTCCAACGTGCATAGAGTTTTGACTAAATCCCCAATGACAGCTTCCTCATTTTTAGCGGCTACCAATAGGGACACATAGGGCAAGGATGCTACATCGGCTAAATCCTCATCGGATAATGGTGGCATAGGTGGTGCTGGCTGGCTAAGAAAGATACGTAGGGCGTGAACACTCATCAGGGTAGTTAACCCTAATACCAGCCAAATACTCCATGACACAAAATGTAGGGCGATCGTACCACTCCAAATCACAATCAACACCAGCGCTGCTTTGCGTCTACGTCCACCATAGTGATAAGTCATATTGGTGGTAGAGGATGGGGTAGATGATAGTTCAGGTTCTTCAGCACTGGGTAACAAAGAATCTAATGATTCGAGGGGACTATAAGATGTCTCCTCAGACCAGGAATTTTCTGGCATATAAGCACTAGCTCACACTCGATAGATTAGCTGAGATGCTATTTATTCTAGCGATAAGTTGGTTGTCATACGTGATAGCAAGCTGGTACGTCTCTAATTCACCCAAACAGCAACTCCAGTGATAGCAAACTCTGTTAACAACAATTGGTTGCTTTTGGTTATCAACATTCCTGACAAATCCGCAAAACGGGCTAACGAGGTTGTAACAGTGCTGCTAGTATGTAGTATCTAATGTCCATGTCTGCGTTTCTCCGGTCTAGACTGCATGAGTAATGGAGAAAATGCTATGGATGATTGTGGGTGTGAGGTGATGTATCCGTTAGCCTAATGACTTTTGACGTGGCTTTTAACGTTGTTGTGTTAGACAAGATGCTAGATGCATGAAGGTTGAACAACTGAGCAGTGCCTTCACCCTGTTTCTCAGCTTGCTAGTGGAAGCTATGCCATTTTTGCTGCTGGGGGTGTTATTTTCTGGGGTGTTGCTGTTTTTTGTGGATGAACGCAAGCTAATTGCCACCCTGCCTAAGCATCCTCTGCTTGGCTCCATCATCGGTAGCTGTATAGGGTTTTTGTTCCCGGTATGTGAGTGTGGCAATGTGCCTGTAGCTCGGCGTTTGTTGATGCAAGGGGTGTCACCAGCGGTTGCGATCGGGTTCCTGTTGGCAGCACCAACCGTTAATCCTGTAGTAGTTTGGGCAACGTGGATTGCCTTTCGCGATCAACCAGAAATTGTGGCATGGCGGGTTGGCTTATCTCTGGGTATAGCAATTGTCATCGCTTGGATCTTTAGTGCCCAGACTGATATGCGTCCACTGCTGCAACCTGCGGTTACTCGCATCATGCCAGCTACGCCTCGCACAGAGAAACTCTCTGCTGATGGAACTGCTCTGTTACAGTCGGGAACATTTTTGCTAGGGGGTCGGTCTGGCTCTTTGCTACAGCTAGATACGCCAGAGATGTTGACTCAAGTGAATTTTTCTGTGGGGCGTTTGCCGCTGGGCAAGAAGCTAGGACTATTACTTGACAACACAATTCAGGAGTTTCGGGAATTGGCGGGTGTGCTTGTCATTGGGAGTGCGATCGCTGCTAGCATTCAAGTCTTTGTTCCTCGTGACTGGATCCTGAGCCTAGGCCAAGGCCCAATGACTTCTGTGTTGGCAATGATGGGGCTTGCTGCCGTTGTTTCCATTTGTTCTACAGTAGACGCTTTTTTTGCCCTATCCTTTGCGTCCATATTCACTACAGGATCCCTGTTAGCATTCTTAGTCTTTGGCCCTATGATTGACCTGAAGGCAATTGGTCTCATGCTATCCATCTTCAGACCAAGAGCAATTATTTATCTATTTCTCTTGGCAGGGCAATTAACGTTGCTTGCCACGCTGTTCTTGAATCTTTACGTGAGCTAGATCAATGGCACAGCCACGCCCCCATCGCATCAGCCGCAAGGATCGGATTCGCCGTCTCAGGCAGGAGCAGGCTAGTCGTCGCTCAGTCGGGAATATAGGCTTTTTGGAGTCACTGCGGCAGCGGTTCAATCCAGACCAGAACCATCCACCAAGTCTGTTGACACCTCTACTGAAGAGTAGCGATCGCCGTGCCCAGCGCCGTCATAGTTCTCTAGCAATAGAGATGTCTGGGGAAACAGTATCCTCTCCCCGACGACGAGGCTACAAGCCCAAGCCTAACCACGCTCGTAGTGCACCTAACTCACCTTCAGCAGCTTCTGCTACCTCTCCTATACTAGATGCCGTCGCGATCGTCGCTTGGGCGATACTGCTATTTCGCTACTGGCGAACCGGTAAATTGCTTCTTCTCATTCATCCCAATTACCTGGGGCTAACTATTTTTGCTGGCGTTACCCTGATGGTGGTTGCAGTTTTGAAACTGCTAGTGATGATGACAAATCCTGGCAATGAGGATACACGGTCGTCGGCTGCTCATGTTTCCTTGTTTCCGCCCATCCTCAGCATTGTGTTGTTAGTAGTCACAGCAGTGTTAGGTTTAGTAATTGAACCCCGTGCCTTTGCTAGTCAAACCGCTATTCAGCGTGGCATTACAGATGCTATTCCCTTGACTCGTGTTAAACCTCAAACTTTTCGCACTCATGTTGCTCCCGAAAGTAAGTCCATCACTGACTGGGTGAGAACGTTAGCAGCTTACCCTGAACCCGATGCCTACAGTGGCCAGCGGGCAAAAGTTCAAGGGTTTGTCGTACACCCTCCCAACTTTCCGGCAACCCATTTACTGATTTCTCGATTTGTCATTACCTGTTGTGCTGCAGATGTCTATCCTGTAGGGTTGCCTGTTAGGCTGCCCAGCGATCGTAGTGCGTTTCCCCCCGATCAATGGTTTGAAGTGGAAGGGGT
>JANWZG010000066.1 GCA_025054735.1 Cyanobacteriota bacterium
TGATGGGGCAATGACTCGATGATAGGTGCCGATCGTCCATAAGGGCGAGGACGCAACCCTGACCATTGGTGCAGAATTTCTCCAGTAGCAAGGGCAGGACAAAAGG
Organism: Cyanobacteriota bacterium; assembly: GCA_025054735.1. Taxonomy (NCBI): domain Bacteria; kingdom Bacillati; phylum Cyanobacteriota; species Cyanobacteriota bacterium. The sequence continues at coordinate 107 of JANWZG010000066.1, forward strand.
CGATTGCTTGCTGTCTCACCTGCTCTAGCAAACCAGGATTTGCTTGGGGCAGGGCATCTGGGCTGTCAACCTCAGGAAACTCTACCGTAGCCCCCACCCAATACTCATTATTTCCCAAGGGGACAATGTGAGTATCGTTACCAGTAACCACTGGCTGGAGAGCAGATGTTCCCAGGGGTGTTGGCAACCGTAGTCGTAGAGCCTGCCCCAATACTGGCCGAATATCTACTGCTTGCTGACTGAGGGCAGAAGATCCTATACCTGCTGCAATTACTATCCAGTCTGCACTCAAACTTCCCTGATCTGTCAACATCTGTCCCTTAGCCCCAATGCCATGAACCGTAACTCCTAATTGAAACTGCACACCCTGTTGTTTAGCAGCCGCTACCAGCGCTAGTGTCAACTCAGTCGGATGCACTTGCCGATCGTCTAGCGAATGCACCGCAGCCACCAATTCTGGGTGATCGAGATAGGGGTAGGCTGTCTGGAGTTGTGCCCGATCAAGCATCACTAGCCGCCATCCTTGGGCTTGACGCAAGGCAGCGAGGCGCTCCCACACTGGCAACTCCTCCCTCGCAAAGCAAAGGTGTAACAAGCCTTGGCGATTATAGGGAATGCGACGACCAGTAATTGCTTCTAATTCTGGGATTAGTGCATCGTAGCGACGTATGCTATCAAGGCGCATGTGCATACCACTACCCTTAACCTTGTGACTGATGGCTGCCATCAACACCCCCAATGCAGCACCTGTCGAGCCTTGAGCCGGTAGTTGTCGATCGTACACTGTTATCGCCATATCAGGACAGCGACTGAGTTCATAGGCAATCATTGCCCCCACAACACCGCACCCTACAATCGCTACTGTTTGCATAGGTGGTTGCTTATGCCCAGAGTTTGTTAGTGTCTAGTGTAGGCCATGCTGTTCAAACCCAAGCTGATTTTAGGTAACTACTCATCATGACGACGGATTCTTCTAGCCATAGCCCTTCTCCTACAAGTTCCACTGCCACTTGGCAAGACCGAGTAGCCGCATTTTCGTTTTGGTACCACCGGATTGAGCTACCCGGCAACATTGTCACACCAGGCGTTAACCCCCTTAGCCCAGAGAGCTACGGCATTCCTGAAGACTTGACTGGAAAGCGAGTACTAGACGTGGGGGCATGGGATGGCTACTGGAGCTTTGAGGCATTGAAACGGGGTGCTAGGGAAGTAGTGGCGATCGACGACTTTTCAGACTACATGGGCAAGCTAGACCAGCGCTACGCTTGGGACACCTTTGACCTTTGTCGAGAAGCTCTAGGCTATGGTGAAGATGTTTGCCAGCGGCATGAACTATCAGTTTATGACGTAGATGAACTCTGGCTGGGTCGATTTGATGTGGTGTTTTTCTTTGGGACACTCTACCACCTGCGATACCCACTGCTTGCCCTTGATCGCCTAGCAGCCATTTGTGACGGCAGCCTGTATGTTGAATCAGCCATCCTAGACGACTATAGCCCCTACCAAGGGGGATTTGGTCATGGCTATCCTGGGCGGCAAATGGTGATGGAATTTTATCCCGGCGCGGAGTATGCAGGCAATGAAACAAACTACTGGGTACCGACTTTGTGGTGTTTAGCAAACATGGTTAAGTCCGCTGGGTTTGCTCAAGTATCCGCCTGGAAGTTAACAGATACCCCTACCAGTATTGGTCTTTGTCGCGGGTTTGTCACTGGGCACAAGATAGAGTGAGAGCAACCAACGCAAAGGGCGGCGACGTTCTGGAAAGCGAGCATTGGGATACAGTTGGCGATAGGCTGCTTACACCCTGGGTAAATGGGGAATGTTGTCGCGGTAGTCGTTCAAGAAATCACTAGTGATGAGTTGATTGTATTCTGATTGCGATAGCCGCCGCACTGCTCTCAGTTTGCGATCGTGCCCAATGGCCACAGCCTGTCCCATCCGTAGACGCACAGGTTGAAAGACCGGTACCCCTCCAGCGGAACTGTGCAAACTTCGTACTTCTACCTCACCTTCCAACACCGAAATGTCTTCATTACCATCTGGGGCAACAGACAAGACATAGGTTGTGCTCCGGACACCTACAACCACCGAGTTAGTGCAACCCTTCCTAGCTCCACCGACCAACATGGTGCCCTGTTGAACAGGGATACAATCATTGCCTACCGTTAACACTGCATGTTGAGAGAGACGGACAATAGCACCAGTGTTAAAGCTGAGCTGAGCACGGGCACGTTTAGTGCTCACCGTCTCACCCCGCTTGGCCACAGCATTGACGGGTACCTGCCGATTTTGGATGTAGACTCGATTCCCATCCAGAATGTCAGTTACCTGAGCTTGGGAGGCACTTTGTCCAGTAGCTGGCACGATCGCTGCCAGCACAACAACACCCACGCTGACAAGGAGGAGCAGGAGAAATTTAAGCTGACGAGGTAACCTAGTGGCTCTGCGGCTACGTTGGATAGTCAGGCACATTGTGAGAATCTACTGACAAGCACCCAGGGTGAACCGCGATCAACTCTAGCACCCACGACAATAGTTCAGACTCCGTTGGTCTTGATTAGGTTCATGGACAAGATGACGCAACCAAAGAAAGCATCACCTGTTAGAAACAGCCAAGGCATGATCGATTTGGCGATACAACGTCTCTAGGGTGCCTGAGTTGTCCAACACGATATTGGCATGGGCAATTTTCTCTGCGATTGGGAGTTGACTGCTAATACGGGCCTGGGCTTGTGCAATCGTCATGCCTCTAGCAATCAACCGCTGAAGTTGCTGATCTGGCCTACAGGTCACTACCCAAATTTCAGACACCATATCTGTTAAGCCTGCCTCGAACAACAGTGGAATAGACAACACAACTAGGGGGGTTGTCGTCAACGCTGCTAGGGATTGGGCAAAGCGATCTCGTACATAGGGATGAATTTGCTGCTCTAACCAACGACGCTCATTTGCATCGGCAAACACAATAGTTCCTAACTGGGCACGGTTCAGATTGCCATCAGGAAGCAAGATAGCTTGACCATAGCGATCGCTAATCCGCTCCAGAATAGGAGAGCCTATGGCCACAGCATCCCGTGCATAGACATCAGCATCTAAGACAGGGATCCCATATTGACTGGCCATGTAGTTAGATACCGTGGTTTTTCCCATGCCTATGCCACCCGTTAAGCCGATTTGTCGTTGCGTCATGCCGTGAAATCACTGGAAGCGAAGGTTAGGATCATCTTACAGGCCAATTCCGAGCATCTTTAAGCCACAAGTAGATAACCAATGCACAGTTGGCTAGGAAGTTTACAGCGAGGACTTAATACCAATTCTCCAAAAGCCATTTACATAACCCCCTATCTTGTAGTAAGAACCCACAGCAATTCTGCTTAGGTAAACCGTAGTATGGCCAGCTAACGTCAAGACCAACAACCTAGAAATACACTGCTGATGCCCGACCCTCTAGCCGTTGACTTACGACTAACTTCGACAACGAGTTATGGCAATCCTATGAGGCGAAAGAAGGCTCAATGGCAACTGGCAGATGGTCTAAGGTCAGTTTGCTATCTGTGCAAGATTTGAGGCAGCACTGTCCCCAATAAAAAACCGACAAGCCAAAAAAGCTAGTCGGTTGATCGTGTGTTCCCTGTTGATGACTCGGCTAGAGTTGAGTCATTATTATTTTCTAGTAACGTCGAAATTACTTCTACAGATAGAATCACAGGAAGCTCGTGACCTTTATCACAGCTTAATCAAGAAATGTTTCATAGTCAGTATCATCACGGATTGAGTTTTCTACGCGCAGCAGTAGGCGCTTGTAGGTTGACTAGAGCCGATCGCGCCTGAGTGTAGGCAGCAGAGTCTGACAGGTAACTGGATTACCCTTAGCATCGTAGCTACAGGTATAGGTCGCCAAACAAGTGCCTCGACTATCAAAAATTCGGACGTTGTATCCAAATTCGCTAGAGGCGCGACCAAATTGAGCTAAAAACCGATAGCGCTCAACATATCCTAGAGAAATCCAAAGCTGTTGGTTAACTAAAAGGTCTACTCGTGGTGGGTTCTGATCTCGCTGGGGATAGGCCGACCAACTCACCAATAACTTACCGCCATACTGCGCTTGTGCCCACCACAAGCTAGGTACTGACGACGCTCGTTGGCAAGTTATCTTCTCAGTGACGATGCCATCGGGTAGTGCACAGTTTCCTATTTCCTCAACATCAGATAAGTCTCCTGGATAACGTTCGCCAAACACTGTATCCGATGGTAGAACCGATACAGATAGCGAATCTAACAGGCTAAGCTTAGCTAACTCAGTACAAACTCCCCACGCTGAGTTAGCAGTAACCGCACTGAAGAGTAGAGCAATAGTGGCCACAGGCAGTAGTCGCCACAATCGCTGTAGTATCTGTAGCTGTTGGAGTGATAGTCGCCACAAACTAATACCTGTACATGGCACTGTTCCAGGCACTGCGTCGGTGAGGCTGAGCATCGTGGTGGTGATGGTCTCCAAAGATCTCTCCTCTAGCAGATTTTGCTATTGCGTCTTCCACCTTAGCAACCACATTCTGCCAAGAGAGGTCATCGCAATGCAAGAGCAACCTTAACGCTTGTAATGCCTTGTATGCATCGGAGCCTCCCTGATCTGCAGCATCTGGCGCGATCGGAGTTTCAATCCGCAAGGGATCTTTTTGCACAGCTAAGACACCTTGACGAACTGCTGTGGCAATTTGTTCACTATAGTCGCGCCGACCTCGTAAACACTGTTGCCGCCAGCCCTTCTCACTAGTAGCGTATAACGAAGGCAAGCGATTCAGCGCAAAAGCAGCAACCTCCTTTTTATTGAGATATCTAGCAAGTCGGGGGGGAATCATCCTAAATTGCTTGTCAATTTCCTCAGCAACCAGATGCTCCATGGCATTTCGGTAAACAAAGGCAGTGTTTGTATGCATAGCAACAACTCTCAGGAAACGAAACAATAGCGAGGATATTCAAGATGCCCTGTTATCAAGTTTTCCCTAACAGTAATCATTCCAAGGGAAGTAAAGCTGATGTATCCAAGTGTTTTGTAGCCCGTAAGTTTCATTCTCTTACTTATTCCCTGATTATTCCCTGAACACTTATAGTCTCTAAATGCATACCCCCCACAGAGTGGGTATGGAGTACCACGACTGCATGTGAACAGTGTAGCTTTCAACTATTAGGGCCATAGTAGCTTGGTCAAACTAGCATTAGGAACTATAAAACCTAGTCACAACGGACAAGAGTGTTTTTCAAACCTAAGGCTTTGGGTTCAGATTACCCATTGTTGGCATCAGGTTCTATGACACAGTTGGCAAAGCCAACAGAGTTTATCAGACACTGACTACCAGACAAATACTACAAGTACCTAAGTAGTGGAATTAGGGTAGATGATGCACTAACAATTTACTAAGCACGGTAAGGTACTAACTACTAGTAATCCAGCTAACTCCACTCATTGTGTCTATATTAAGACGAATTTCTAGAGAGTTACAACTATTCAGTAATTGCCCATACTAAGGCTCAGTATTTCCTAATAGAAGATTAGCCAACTTTATGGATAAAATTAGTGCTAAGTTGCTATAGCTTAGGCACATCAGTTTATAGATTCAACTTAGTATGGATGAAGCTGCTTAGGGCAGTGCTGCAAGCGTAAATTTAGGGGCAATGTTTCAAGTAAGTCTCTTAGACAGAGGCTTACCTGAAACACTAAGTTAACGCCCTAACAGGGCAGATTCAGGAACTGTGTGTGCGATTGTCCCATCACACAGCCAAATCGCCCTGCCAGTCCTCATTACTACCAGAATTCCCTGGGCAATCTAAAGAATTGTATACTTTTAACTCTGTAATACGTCCCAGTTATCGCTGGCTTAGATCTACTTAGGTATTAGATCTACGAGGAAATACGTAACTCTCCGCGCTGAAGTGCTCGGAATACATGGGTAATTAGTTCATGTTCCTCCTCACTAATCGACTGACAAGACATTAGCAATAGCTGATCTGTGGGGCTAATTTGACGAAGGGTGAGAATACGATCAACGATTTCCTTAACCGACAGCTTAGACATAGCGCTTCAACGATGCACAACGATTGGATACCTAATGATTAATAGGGCATTCTCTAGTCCACAGTCGTAATGACTATCTTGTCTGCAAGTGATTGTCGTCACAATACAAGTCGCGCTCAATACAAGTGCCCTTACATGAAGGGCAAGCTGGCTGATAATAGATCGTGATCCATTTCATTAGGAGTAGTCGTCTGGACAGTTTCCAGCCATTTCCCTTGCCAGTTACCCCTCCTGGCTTCAAATCCGGGTTTGTAGGCATTGTGGGTCGCCCTAATGTGGGCAAATCGACTTTGATGAATCAGCTTGTGGGGCAAAAGATTGCCATTACGTCACCGGTTGCCCAAACTACGCGTAATCGGTTGCGAGGCATTCTCACTACTCCAGAGGCACAGCTAATTTTTGTAGATACTCCTGGGATTCACAAGCCCCATCACCAACTGGGAAAAGTATTGGTAAAAACCGCTAAACATACGATTCAAACTGTGGATGTAGTGTTGCTTGTAGTGGACTGTTCAGTAGCGGCTGGCGGCGGCGATCGTTACATTGTCAATATTCTTAGTCAACTGGAAACACCCGTGATTCTAGGACTGAACAAAGCTGACCAACAGCCTGACTCCGCTAATCAGCTAGACGACACCTACGCTGAACTGGTGGCTCCCTACGGTTGGCCGATGCTAAAATTTTCAGCCCTGACTGGTGATGGGCTAGGAGCTTTGCAACAAGCACTCTGCGATCGCCTTGATCCAGGCCCCTACTACTACCCGCCGGATCTTGTCACCGATCAACCAGAGCGTTTCATTATGGGAGAACTAATTCGAGAGCAAATTTTGCTGCATACTAGGGAAGAAGTACCCCATTCAGTAGCTGTGGTCATCGATCGGGTCGAAGAGCAACCTACTATCACCAACATTTTGGCAACCATTTATGTAGAGCGTCCGTCCCAAAAGGCAATTCTTCTCGGCAAGGGTGGCAGCATGATTAAGCTAATTGGCTCCAATGCTCGACAACAAATTCAAATCCTAGTGGACGGTAACGTCTACCTAGAACTGTTTGTGAAGGTGCAACCTAAATGGAGACAATCTTCTACACAACTTGCTGATTTAGGCTATCGTCTCGATGACTGAGCGTGAGTGCTATCGGAAACTATGAATCTTGCTAAAACCAGTTGACTGAGTAGCGTTCTTATGGGAAATTGAAAGACTGCAACATTACTCTAGTGAACCAAGCGGAACTGGCGGAATTGGTAGACGCGCTAGATTCAGGTTCTAGTGGCAGCAATGCCTTCGGGGTTCAAGTCCCCGGTTCCGCATACATTCTAGACTAAACAGCAACAACCATTAGCCCTAACTTAGGTCTGGTTTGGGTCTGACCTCCCGAAATCTGAATCCACCTGTAGTTCAGCAGCTCTGCTGGCTGCCAACCAATTGGAGGTGTGAGCGAAAGTATCGCGATCAAACTTCGTATTGCTCTCTGAGAGCAAACAGGTTATTGATTTTCGATCGAAAATCATCCTGAGCTGATTTTAGTGCCCGATAGTCGGTCACCAGTTGCCCTTGCTTGTCTGGTTTTCTCTGTCTATTGTCAATAAGCCCTTGCTCTACAAGGGTTCTCAACTCTCTCCTAACGTTGATAAGACCCTGCTTTTCTCCATTCTGTTCAGCCCTCAACAAAAACTTGATTGATTGCCATGGACAATGAGCTTTCTATCAGGTGATTTATCTTCGGTTGCAGATGCTAATATCGGATCTTGCTCAGAGGGCGAGATCTATTGTTATGCTCTTAGGTTTATAACGTGAGGCTTGCTACACCTAGATAGAATGTTACTCTGTTAGCAAGACAATGCAATCCCTCATCCCTTTGGGCTTAGTTTTGCTGGGAGCTTTCGCGATCGGCCTTCTGCTCTGGTTAATTCGACAGCAACGGCACACGACTAGACCTGTAGCCAGACATCTACCGCCAACGAACCTTAGACAATCATCGGTATCGCATGGGTTCTATCGGCGAGCGTACAAACCTAGTCGTAAAAGCCTTGAGCAAGTGACACCCAAAAACACTGGCTATTGGCACGAACCGAAAAGCAGCACAGTTAATGAGTTGTTAACTCTTACTAACGGAGATCGACAACTAGCTGAACGGCTGGTAAAGTCAGTGCAAAGTCGTAATCCAGGTCAGACAGCTCAATGGTGTTGGGAAAAAGCCCTGTACGACTTGCAGCGCGATCGTCGTGCCTAGTAATGGTCTCTCATCCCAGTAAGAGGGCTAGGACAAGGTGATCTGCTGGCAACCAACATTACGGTACAGTTGCTAGTTGCTAGAAATTAGCATTTCGTTAGTCAATCAAGGCTATAGCAGTAGACTTACCAAAAACATTGCTGTAGCCGTCGTTACCAAATGCGACCTGGGTTGCGCTTGGTATATGTCCCATGCACGGTTTTTGTGTGCTAAAGCGTTTATTGGCAGCGCCTGCTGTTGCCCTATAGGTGCTAGTTGCACTCGCTGGTCATAGATGAATTGAGTAACCATAACCTTCCAACAGTTCTTGCTATTCACGAAACAGCCTGCAAACCCCACTTGGTTCTCAAGCCCCAACTGTTCCTGGAATTCACACCACTCCAAGTAGCAATTCCATGCAACTCGGAGATGGGGGGTTGTGAGGAAATTCTGTAGATCTCCCTTCGTATCGTCACTACTTTGCATAAGTCAATGGTTACGGCTAGAGTTTATGGAGGCTAGGGACGATGATCGCTAACGCACTGATTACCGGCATCACGTTAAAACCAGCAGCACAAACTTAGTAAAGGCAGAGTGGCTACTCTTCACTCAGTAACTACTCACGTGAAATGGCCTCGAAGCAAAGCCAACTATTTCGAGACTGTACACCTGGTGAATGCCTCGAATGAAGAAAATCAGGCTATGTGAAGAACGAGTAATAGAAATATTTCTAGAGAAATGTTCAATACACGCTTGCCCCAAAACAGTCCAATTGTTTCGTTAACGAAAGAGCCTTGAGCCTAACGTGTGGGCATGTCTCCTGCACATTCAACATGCGTTACAGATAATGAGATAGAGTGCACGACTGGAAAGTTGTAAGGAAAAAGAACTATCTAAGGTGGAGTTAGGCTACTAGGAATTTTCACCGCAGGAACTGCTAGCAAAACTAGCAAAAAAGACACCAGCAGCTTACCTCTGAGGAATAGGCTCCTGCTCAAGCACATTCTTATCCCCCTAACTGATCTAGTAGAACTTTCTGTAAACATAGTTATAAAAACTATAGGCTGTGCAAACACCTTGCATAAACTTAAAGCCACTCGTTAAGAGCACTTAGCTTACCTAAAGTGTGTTTAAGGTATGAATCTGCCTATTCTAACAGATTTTTGACTGGCTTTCCTGATCGATGTTTAAGCTAGTGATTTAGCCAATTCTACTTGGTTAGACAGTCTACGCTTAATGTGATCTGCCAAGCGAAGGGCTAGTGCGACTGTTGTCAAGGTCGTATTTGCATAGCCACCAGTGGGAAACACAGAACTGCTAGCGATAAACACATTTGTAACCCCATGTACTTGACAGTGCGCATCAACTACACCGTGCTTTGGATTATCATGCATTCGAGTCGATCCCATGTGATGAGATGACCCTAGAGTAACTACGACAGGGTCGCCATCGGGGGTTCGTGCTGGAACATACTTGCCTATGCCAGCTCTAGCAATTTCTTCTACTAGTACTGCTTGTGCCTGCTTAATACTATTACGGTCAGCTTCAGACCAGCGAGAAATTAACTTAATTGCCCGCCTACCCAGGAGATCGGTACCACTGCCAAGTACCAATCGATTGTTGGGGTTAGGCACCTGCTCGGTCATATGTAGCACTTCAAACATGCCATAAGCCTTTTCTCGATTGGGTTGACACTGTGACCAGCCGCCTGTAGCCAGGTTAGGAAAAAATGGTGGTGGTGTGTTTGTAACTTTATCAACAACTGCATCAACCACATCCCCCACATTCTTCACTACGTTACCCAGATGCCCAAGCACCCCTGACACACCGTGACTGTACCCTCTAGGTGAGGCTAATGCCTTTAAGGACGAAATAGCAGGCGAGTTTAGCCGCTTTGCCCTAGGAAAGATCCAAGAAACGAGATTTAAGAGTCGTTCTCGACGAACAGCTTCATTCGTCAGCACCAAGCTACCCATAATTTCAGTGCCTCGAACGTAACGCTTATCGTACAGAGCAGTCTGGTTGAAAATGGCAGGGTTTGATGGATAGATGAAACCACCAGCTACGAGTGGATGATCCATAAAAAATCTGCCCGTGACATCATAGTGGTTACCCAAACCATCTGGATTCACTCGATTAGAGAGCAGCAGTAAGTGGGTATTTTCGATCGCCCCAGCAGCCAACAGCACTATCCTAGCTGACACCCAAAAGCGTTTACCATTCAAGCAAGCACATTGCACACGGGTCACCGTCGTACCGTCATCATTCGTTTCGAGTTCAACAGCATTGGCATGAAGATAGGTGGTGATGTTCTGAGCTTGGGCAATCTCGTCCCTGTAGGTACGGGTAAACAAATCTAGATAGCCAAATTGAAACATACGTGTCGTTACCCGATCGCCCTTAAAGGGTAACCGGGGTGCATCTTCACTTTCCCAGAAATCTGCTGTGTAGTCAAATACACCAGCTCCAAAAACCTGTTGTGCTCGTTGGTAATACGGAACTAGGTGGTCTCGGTTAAAGGGCCAGCCACTATAGGGAACCCAATCTCTCTGCTCAAAGTCTGTCTCTTCTAGAGGCACAATGCGAAGACCCATGCGACCCTGGTGTAGATTGATGCCCCAATAGCTAGCATTGCCACCAAATTTTCGGTTTCGGTTATCAGAGGTTACTTGAAGAAAACTCTCATCAATTTCAACATTACCTAGCGACTTGGTAGCCTCATCAGGCATCTCTTCACTGCCACTCTCTAGCATACAAATATCAATACCCGCTTGCGCTAGCTCTCTCGCTAGGGTAATACCCGCTGGACCGCTGCCAATAATACATACATCGGTCTCAATCGTAACATTAGTAGGTAGCAGTCGTGCGTCAATCAGCATAAAACCCAATAGGCTACAGTCCAGTAACAGACGCTAATCATACTCATATTTTCAAGAATATATCAATAGTTATTAAAGTACTGTCATGATTGCATATCTACGGGTATTTACTGATCTCTTCATAAAGACTTTATCTTAATTGTTGATAGTACTGAGTGTTAGGCTAGCAGGTTACTAGGTTTATCTAAGGTTTTAAGCGTTACAATCGCGTCATGATACCAAGCTAGCCACATCTGTTCATAGGCAATCCCAAATCGCAACGTTAAATAACTAAAGGTCATCGGTTCACTGAAACTCTCTGGGCACTGAAAGAATTGAGCTGCTATTGTTTGGTATATTGCTAGACGTTGGCAATGCTGGCGGTAATGATTGTCTAGTTCAGCAAGTATGACCTCTCTAGGCACAGAAAAGCCTGCGAACAACTTGACTAATAAATCATCTTTAATAGGGCTAATGGGTAGGGGTTGCGCTACCCAAGCTTGGAAAGCAGCACTACCTTCATCTGTAACGTAATAAATTCGTTTATTGGGGCGATTTTCTTGCT
>JANWZG010000067.1 GCA_025054735.1 Cyanobacteriota bacterium
AGTATTGAAATACAGCCTTGCCGTCAGGTGTATTAAATCCTGCTTTGCCTTGGGCATCCACTAAGGGTACACCCATTTGAATGAAGGACTGAAGTACTTCATTGGAGTCCTCCGGCACAAAGGTGACAAAAAACGCATACTTGCCAGTTTTGTCATGAATTTGTCGGGCAACCTCCGCTAACTCTGTGTAGGTGGCTGGTGGCTTGGTAACGCCAGCCTGCCGAAACAAATCCTGGTTATAGATAGAAACACGGGTGGTGAGATACCAGGGAATACCAAAACTTTTGCCATCTAACGTGTTAGCTTTCCAAATGTTGGGCAGATATTGACGACGAACTGCTTCAGGGATTTTGTCATCGAGCAGTAACCAGGCATCACGAGCCGCCAGTTGCGAGGCAAAGTCTGGATTCAGGTTAACAACATCGGGCGCTGTTTTGGCAGATACAGCCGTTAGAATTTTGCTCTCCATGGCCGCCCATGGTACATCCACCCAGCGAATTTTAACTGTGGGGTTTTCTCGTTCAAAGTTGGCGATGAGTGTGTTGAAGTAGTCTGTGAATTGTGGCTGAAGCTGCATTGTCCAAAATTCGACTTCGGCTTTGCCTCCGGTAGACGTTTCGCTAGTAGTGGATGGACTGCTACAACTGATTAACCAACTGAGGAGCAACCCCAAGAGGGCAAAGATGCCAAACCGCTGCCAAACCTTCATAGACTTAAACACTGCTAAATCGCTTGCACTAGTGTAATGGTTTCTGGCACTAATCTACAGGATCTGGGTAACTGCCCTACCGAGCGATCGCCCTAGCCCTAGAATCTAGTGCTGAACTCAATCACCGCCCTAGAATCTCCAGCGAAGTCCGTTGATCCCCGCAGGAGAAACTGATCATCGAGACGATAGCGCAGATTGTACTGCGTGGGCTGGTTGGAGCCTAAAACTTGGAGTAGAGAAACCGATAGATTATCAGTAATGTCAGTACCGATCTCGGCGGCTAACCCTAGGCTAGAGGTTCCCGATCGGCGAGCATCTTCTCGTCGGTTAGAAGTCCCTACCAACGTGGGGAACAGGCGGAAGTCTGTCAGTCCGATCGCGTTGCCAATCAATCCCTGAAGTTGGGTCAACAATACAGTTCCAGCCAAAATTTCTAGGGAACGGCTGTCACCCTGCTCTAGGTTAGACGTGCCGCCTAGAAGGGCAATCAGTTCTTCCCGGGTGCGGGGAGGGCTGCTAGTCAAGGTTAGCTTATCTTGCAGTTGGCTAGCGGGGCCGTCAACCTCTGCCCGAATGCGCACCGTTTGCAAAGCACCTAGGGCACCAGCAGGCAGTTCTGCCTGTTCAGAACTGGTAAAGCCAGTTACCGAAGGAATGGCGATCGGACGGCGAAACACTTCCTGTACCGACGTAATCAGTCGGATTTTCAGAATTGGATCCAATCCTTGACGTGGTGTGAAGGTAGCTGTATTTTCAAACCCGCGTGCCAGGTTAAGCTGAGCCAAACCAATATTTACCTGACCAGCCTCTAGGCGAATCGTGCCCGTAGGTCGAAGGTCTGCGAAGGTGCCACTGATGAACAGATCCCCCTTAGCCACAAAACTCAGCAGCGGTGGGCTAGAAATCACAACCCGGTTGCCCAGCGTGATGCGCAGATTGTCAAACTCTGGAGGCTGCACGAGAGCATTCTCGCTGTCAGCAACCCCAGCCGTCACATTATCCGGAATTCCGTTCTGAGGAGGTGGGGCATCTTCACCAGCCAAGAAGACAATACCATCAGTAAGGGTAACATTGCCGCTGAGAATAGGGTTCAGAACGCCTCCCGTAACTTGCACAGTGCCATTAGCTTGTCCTCGATACTTACCCTTAATGTTCAAGCTGATGTCAGTCATGTTGAACGTAAGGGGAGGTTGATTGACAGAGGGTGATTGCACGGCAGGTAGACCATTATCCTGATTCCCATTAGCAGGTAATTGGCCAGGCAACTCACTAATCGGTAGAGAACCATTGATGACGATCGTACCTTTGTTGTAGCGCCCTTCAATTCTCTCGACAAACAGCCGATCGCCAGTAAATAAGGCTTTTCCAGTAACATTCGTAATCGTGTCAGGCAAACCCTGCGCCCTAAAGCTGGCATCTTGCAGTGCCAAGGTTCCCCTAATCACCAACGGTGAGGGGTTATCAGCGGCTGCTTGCTCCAAATCTCCGTTGACTTCCAAACTCACATTGCCCCTACCATCTACCCAAGTAAACTGCTTGCTGAAAATATTCAACAGTGCTAACCCCTCATTGTTCAGATCTGCCTTGAGGGCAATACGGTTGGCATCTGCAGTAGGCGGCGACAAGTCAAAGGGCAGGATGGCGGGTAGACTGCCTTCAACCACTAGGGGTTCTGGGCCTTGAATGGTGAGCACCGAGCGGAAATTGACTCGACGGGATCCATAGTTAAAGTTAGCAATTGCTTTCTCAATCTCCTCATCGTTCAATAACCCATCTACAAGGCCGAGTTGCCCACTGAACCGAGGTTCTAATAATTTGCCACTCAAGGCGACTGTGCCATTGAGCTTGCCAGATACCGGTAACGGCAGCTCAAAATAGTTGATGACATTATCCAGGGGCAGATTTTGAAAGCGGACTTGTCCTGACAAAGTTTTGAGACTGAGGGGGCCAGCGTAGGTAAGAAAAGCAGTACCATCTGTGGAGCTAAATCGCAGTGGTTGCAGGGTGAGAATGTCATCCTTAAAGTCACCCTTGATGGTGACCTGATCAGCCTGGTAGGGCGTTAGCCGCCAGTTAGCCCCTTGTAAGTCAAATGTAGCTGTCAGTCCTGCATTAGGGTTACTAGCAACATTGACCGTGCCAGAAATAGTGCCTTGAACTTGACGTAGGTCTGGAATTAGGCTAAGGCGTTGTGCTTGGATTTGTTGAGACAGCAACTTATCGATTTCTGATAGGCGCTGGAGTTGAGCATTGAGGCGGGTGTTGGGATCATCGCTGCCAACGGGATAGATGAGTAAATCGGTGGCTCGATCAAAGGCAGGAGGTTGCAGTCCCCTAGCAATATCCGTGAGGTCGAACCACTTGAGGGCCGTGAACAGGTCATTAAGGGTGCCATTGGCAATGGTAATAGTACTGTTAAACTGAGGAATAGCACCTACCTTGGCGCTAGCGGTAACCGCATAGCGACCCTGCCCAATTTGGAATTCACTATCCGTTAGGGTGACGACACCATTCAGGTAACTAATATTGCCACTGAAGCTATCAGCAGTTAAATGACCAAGGGCTGGCTTTTTGATGGTAACTCGCCCAAAGCCTGTGCCTTGTCTCAGGTTGACGTTAAGGTTGCCACTTACAACCCCAGCCACTGCACCATAACCGGGTACTGGTCGCCATTGCAGGTCAGTAACAGGTACCTCTGTCAGATTTAATCGCAGACGATCGCCTTGACGACTACCCTCCGCAATGGATTGATCGCGCTTAACGTAGAACGCCGTTGGCACATTATCAGCTCCCAAGGCCACGGTGACGCGATCGCGCCGTCCGGCGATAGACAGATTACCACCTTTACCAATTGTGTAATCTATCGTCCCCGCCAAGGATGGTTCAAAGGGGGATCCCAAGGCTTGCAGATTCTCGACTCGCAGATTGCCTCGCGCTCGCAGAGCCGCGATCGCACCCGTGATGCCACCATTGAAGACAGCGCTGTCCCAGGCCACCACAGGCTTGCCAGTCGGTTGGTTAAGAGCTACTTGATTTAGGGTCAGGGTGCCGCTGAGGTTCAAGTCATCCAGGTTACCTGTTAATCGTCCAGCATAGGTAAAACGGCCCTGGGGAGTGAGCTTGCCCTGGGGACTGTTAATGGGGGGAATGGGTAGTGCTGCAAGGTTATAGTCACGCAGGCTTAGTTGGAGGTCAAGGGCTGTAATCCGCGAGGGAAAGCCACCTTGAGCGTTAGTAGCGATCGTACCACTGAGGGAAGAATCATCCACCGTAGCATTACGAACATAGAGGGTGCGTCCATCCCAACGAAGGGCTGCTGCCAGTTGGTTAACGCGCAACGGAGACAGTCCAGTACGACTAAGCGCCAACTGATTGACGGTGACGGTGCTGTCAATGGTCAGAGCAGCAAGGGTGCCGGTAATGCGACCATCTAGGGATGCCCGACCACCGAGGGCTGTAATCCCTGCCTGTCGGAGGGTGCTGGCCGGAATCGGCAGCGATCGCAGGTCATAATCTCGTGCTGATACCTGTAGGTTCAGGCTTGTAACTTGGGGAATACCACCCTGGACGCTTGTATTGATCGTCCCTTTAGCCATTAATCCATCGGCATTGACATTCCGCAGCAGTAAGCGCTGACCATTCCAGCTAAAATTAGCGATCGCCTGGTTCACGCGAATGGGGGATCCTTGCGGCTGGTTAATCCCTAGCCGATTCACCGTCAGCACTCCAGTGACATTGGGATTAGTGAGGTTGCCGCTGACTTGGCCTGTAAAGCTGGCTAGTCCTGATGCTAGCGATCGTCCAGCGGTTCCTGGCAGTGTGGCCAGATCAAGGTCACGTACCCGCAGTGCTAGGTTCAATCCAGTAACCGCAAGTGTATTGTCACGACGGCTGGTGGTAATAGATCCACTAGCTGAGAGGCGATCGCTGCTCACTCGCCTTAGGAACAACTGTTGTCCATCCCAAGTAAAGGATGCTGTCAAAGGTTCAGCAAAACCAGCCGTGATCGGTTGCTTCACCGTAGCCAGTCCTTGAGACAGCACCAAGTCACCATCAGCACGAATAGCATCCGCTCGCAGTGCAGCCAATCGCCCAGATAGAGCTATGCGACCACTGACAGCTCCTTGTAAATTCGGCGTAATGCGACCTAGCTGCAACGTATCGGTAGTGACATTGGCCTGCCACGCACCATTGCGAATCTCTCCTTGGGCCTGCAAGGTACCGCCGTCTACCGCTAACCGAGTATCTTGGAAGAGGATTCTGTCACCGGCAAGGACTATCCGCCCAGAGCCGGGATAGGTAGCCATGGGTGCCCGCCAGCGAATGTCACCCCGCAGGTTCTTGAAACTACCGGAGACTTGACCGTCTGCTCGCAATTTACCCAGGGTGAAGTCTGGGGAGACCGCGGCTGCATAGAGCTTGAGTAACTGATCACCGTCCACATCCACCAGGGTTGCTTTGGCCTGCACCGTTCCCTCTGGACTGAGGGAAATACGTCCATCGCCCGTCAACGTTCCACCAGTGCTCAAAGCAGCTTGTAAGGATGAAATAGACAACACGCCATCAGCGACGCGAAAGGCTGTGCGGATATTGGAGAAAGTGAGGCGATCGACCTTTAGCGGAGTAGCTGTTGTTACACCCCCAGTGAATACAGGCTGTTGGGGTGCACCCGTCACCTGAAAATCACCCTGCACCTTACCCACGATCGAGAAAGGCAACTTCACCCCAAACCGTCGCAACAGGCTGGCAGCATTGACCGCCTGCACTTGCCCCGTTAAGTCAAAAAACGAAGTATCGCCCTCCGTGGGTGGGGTTGTGGAATCTAGATACTGGGTGTTGAGGTGACCAGCCACTCGCACCGTTGCCCCAGCCACTTCGCCCGTGACATTTTCCAGTTGCAGCCGCTCTCCCTGAAGACGCACCCGACCCTTGGAGACAGTAATCACCTCTGGAAAGCCAACCACCTTGACAGCAGCATTGGTCACATCCACAGTGCCTGTTAACCGAGGAAACTGCTCTGGCTGGCTTTGCACTGCAACGATACCCGTTACCTGCCCTGATTGCAGCATAACAGGCAAAAAGTCAGGGTTATCGGTGTCAGGGGCCGTAATCTGCCAAGGTTTCTGGATCAATTGCCCAATCTCAGCAAGGGCAACCTGTTGCAGCCGCAGTTGCAAATTGGTGCGTCCCTGGGCTGGAAATACGTCCCCTTGAACTGTTAACCCGCCACCTGTGGCTGCATTAAGGTTAATATTCAGGACAATTTGTTCTGTCTGGTTGCGGCCTGTAACCACACCAGTGCCATTGACTGGTGTAACAGTGATGGCTTGGCGGGTCATGCCAGGACGTGGAGCAGGAGAAAGGGAAAGGCGACCCCGATCGACCCGCACAGAAGCAATTCGACTCTGAATCAAACCAGGCGGTTCTTCTGGTTGTATGGGAATCCGCACCCATACCCCCGTTTGCTCCTGTTCCACATAGAGCGTTGGTTCGACCAGTGTCAGATGCAGATCGATGTTGCGGGTGAGTAGTTGCAGTGGGTTAAAGGTAACAGCAATTGCCGCAATGTCAGCACGATCAGGATCCGTGCTAGTAGCAGGAATTGATGACTGACCCACGCGGACACCCGTCAGCGAATAGCCCTCCACAGCACCAACAACCACTGGCCGATCTAGGGTTTTAGACAACTCCCTAGACAACAAGGGTGATAGCTCATTAGTGACAAACCGATGCAACCACCACGTGCCAGCCGCTGCGCCAATCGTCACCACACCGCTAGTAATCAGCAACGTGCGACCTAAAAGTCTGCGCCAAGAACGATTGGGGGCAGAATGCCTGCGCGGGGTTGATTCAGGAGACTGCATTGGAAATGAGGTTATGCCGAGCGAGCTATAGAGCCAATATACTGCTTAATATAGCTTTGTGCCTCCCAATCCCACACAATATCCTCAGCCGGAGTTCCTAGCAACTGCTTGGCAAGGGCATCCGTGACGACGATCGCATAGCGATGTTGGTCAGCCCCACCCACCACCATGTTGAAGTCCCCACTCCATAGCAGGATAATGCGGCGGCTACCATTGGCTCCAAGTACACGAGAAACTTTCATCACGGTCAGTCGGTGAGTAGCATGGGGATTTTGCTTCTCTGGAGGTGTTTTCTCTCCAGGCAGTTTGAATAGATGGTCACAGGTGATCAGAACATCGTAATCACCAACTTTAGGGATACTGCGCCAAGTTCTGACCGCTCGTGGTGTGTCTCGCTCTACCAAGAGCAATCGGGTCAGACTGCTAGTGCGTTCCAGCAGAATTTTCTGGGCCGTGGACTTCTGCTTTTTTTTACCTAAGATAGACTGAATCCAGTCAATAATCTGATGAAATACACGGTCAAAAGTACTGATCAACAAAACCATAAAACCGCCCCCGGTCTAGCATTCAAAATCTATATCTTTTTTGCGACGTTGAACCTGTACGCTAACTAGAACTAGATGCATCAGCTTAACTGCCCTGATGGGACTTGAAGTACTGAAATTGATAGCAATCCCAATCCAGTTGGGATATTGGTAGTGAGGACTTCAGTTCTCACTACGAGTCTTGACAGCAATTGATTGGTTCTAACAACCAGTTTTTGGCTGTAGGCAGCAGTTAACTTGACCCGTAGGCAGTTAAAGGCTACAGGCAGTATCCGTTTCCACTGCAACCAATGACTGACGACAGCTATGGTTAAGGCATTATTCCACTGCGGAATTAACCACGTGCTCTCGTGCTTAGGTAAGTAGGGTGATAGCAACTGTAGAGTATCCTAACGACTTCTACAGAATATATCCGTGGACAGCAAATTCTCTGCCTCAACACCCTAAGATTTCATTGCTGATACCCAGTTTTTGTGCATCTACCCAGTCTTGTGCATCTACGAGATGTGGCACCAGCCTGAAGGTTCTCTACGTCTGTGTCCCTATGTCTTCTGTGTCCCTATGTCTATGATAGAGAAGCTGGGAGCAGAGAAACGTACCTTCAGCGCTAGAGTCGCTGTGACTGATCTCACTGACCTGTAGATTTCAATGACAAGCACCGCGAGAGATATAGCCAGCATCCATCCGTGTAAGCCTATGAATTCAGATGCAATTAAGCCTGAGCCTGATCACTGAAACACCATCATACTGCCATTCTACTAAATCATGTTAAACAACTGCTGCCTAACACGTTCAATATTTCATTAGAGCCTTAGCCTGACAACCCAGTTCCTATGGGATTTTTGTTCGTGCGTCGGCAATCAGTTGGAATTAAATCAGGGTTTTTGCGGATTGCTAACCAATGACCCGCTCAAAAAGCTTATAGAGTAACGCTAGTACTCCTATCTTCAGCATACTGTAGGCTAGGGCCGCAGATAGCCCTTGGCAACACACTCGTCTACCACCTGTTGCACAAACGCCCACAGGGCCGGCGCACCCGTTTTAATTGGAGCCATGCGGTGTAGCACTTGATCGCGACAGATGCGATGCAGTCGCCAAGTGCCACCTTGGGTTTGCCAGTTCTGGATCAGGGGCTGGATGCGATCAAGGGCTGCTGCAAACTGGGCATCGTCCGTCTCTTGAGCTTCAAATTCATCCCAAAGCTGTCGGAAATAGGTGCCCTGATCTGGGGGTAATAGACCAAACAGGCGATCGGCAGCTTGGTGTTCCCGTGCAGCCTGATCTTGGTTGCCTTGGGAGTCATAGCAGAATGTATCCCCAGCATCAATCTCCACCAAATCATGGATAAGTAACATGGTGATCACCCGCTGAAGATTGACTGGAGCAGGGGCATATTCCCCTAATAACACTGCCATCATGGCTAAGTGCCAAGAGTGTTCAGCGCTATTTTCTCGTCGAGAACCATCGGTCAACAGATTCTGGCGCAGCACCAATTTCAACTGGTCAACTTCTACAATAAATTGAAGTTGTTGCTGGAGTCGGGCATCAAGTAGTGTGGTGTACATAACAAATGAATGAACTGGGGCTACAAGCTTGTATCCTAGTACTCTAAACCCTATTGCATTAATCTCCCATGAGCTTGGATTGGATTGCACCCGCTGAGCGCCTGCGTAATCTGCCTCCCTATGTCTTTGCCCGCTTGGATGAACTGAAAACCAAAGCCAAGGAGCAAGGGCTAGACTTGATTGATTTGGGGATGGGCAATCCTGATGGGGCTACACCCGATCCGGTCGTGCAAGCTGCGATCGCTGCCATTCAAGATACTCGCAACCATGGCTATCCCCCCTTTGAAGGCACCGCTAGTTTTCGCCGCACCATTACCACTTGGTATCATCGTCGCTACGGAGTTACCCTCGACCCTGATGGAGAAGCCTTACCACTGTTGGGATCTAAGGAGGGGTTGACTCACCTAGCACTGGCCTATGTAAACCCCGGCGATTTGGTCTTAGTGCCCAGCCCTGCCTATCCTGCCCATTTTCGCGGGCCTCTAATTGCTGGTGGAGACATTCATATTCTGACCTTGACTCCTGATAATGGCTGGCTGATTGATCTGGCTGCGATTCCAGATGCAGTTGCCGATCGTGCCAAAATTCTCTACTTTAACTATCCCAGCAACCCTACTGCTGCTACGGCTCCTAGGGAATTCTTTGAGGATGTGGTAGCCTTTGCCCGGCGCTATAACATCTTGCTAGTGCATGACCTCTGCTATGCCGAACTCTCCTTTGATGGCTATCAACCGACTAGCTTGCTAGAAATTCCAGGTGCGAAGGATATTAGTGTAGAATTTCATACCCTCTCGAAAACCTACAGCATGGCAGGTTGGCGCGTAGGTTTCGTAGTCGGTAACCGGCATATCATCCAAGGTTTGCGTACCCTGAAGACTAACCTGGACTACGGCATCTTCTCTGCGATTCAGGTAGCTGCGGAGACAGCTCTGCAACTGCCCGATCATTACCTGCACGAGGTACAAGAACGCTACCGCAGTCGTCGAGATTTTCTGATTCAAGGCTTGGCTGACCTAGGCTGGGCCATACCCAAACCTCTAGCCACCATGTATCTGTGGGTGCCCTGTCCCCCTGGTATTGGCTCCACAGACTTTGCTCTAAAGGTGCTAGAACAAACGGGCGTTGTGTTTACTCCAGGCAACGCTTTTGGCCCTGCTGGGGAAGGCTATGTGCGTATCAGCCTGATTGCTGACTGCGATCGTCTGGGTGAAGTGCTGAATCGCCTGAAAAAAGCAGGTATTTATTACTGCTAAAATTGGCAGCATTCCCCACTGTATCTGAACTCTGGTTACTGGCTGCAATATCGCACTACAGCTAGAGGAACATCCTTCCGTTTGACAGCATGTACGAGAGGACAGCTTAAAAGTTCTTGATCGTAGCGATCGCTGCCGCTGCGTATAGCTATGTAGTAAAACGATTTTGGCAGATCAGCAGGTAATGATCTTGCTAGGTAGGACGGAATAGGCCTATCAGGATTATTATTTCTGAATTCAAAGGTAAATAACTTGATATCTGGATCGGCAAAAACAGAAACAGAGTGTGCTGGCCCCCCTATCAAAATAGATGCCGGTTTATTGCCATGTTGATTCACCCATTCAGTCGCTTCTCGCATACTCAACCCCCAATATTCAACTTCATAGAGAGTACTAGCTCTGCGTAAACCTCCCACAACAGAGTTGAAATAAATGTATTCATAGGGGTGAAGCTGCACCATCTCCCAGCAAATCTGAACAAAGATTCCTAGCAGGATCATAACCACAAAAATCTTTAGGCTCTTTTTATTAAGCAGCTCATAAATCCAAATTAATGCTACGGATGCGATAACACATACTCCTGGTAGGATAAATAGAACATGTCGAATCCCGTCATAGATAACCGATCGTCTGATGATAATTAAGGAAGGCAATAGAAATATCTGCAATAGCGTCAAAATTACAGTTGCCTTCTGTAGGTTTGATAAATTTGAATATCTTCTATACAAAAGAAGTAATCCAAGAAAAAACGCAACCTGAAAAATTACTGGTGTTGTGATAGTAAACCAAACTGGTATGTAAGAGCGAGGTATCATCAAACCAGAGATATATTGCCCATTGAAAAAGATAGAACCTGTGATTCCCCAGGCGTAACTTGATAGGGCCTTGATCATCCCAATGAACCAAACAATTGGGTTTGACCATGATGATGGATAGCATATGGTTGTGGTTATAAACCAGACGATTACGATGAGGATATAAAATGAAAAGAAATTAAAGAAAATCTTAATTAATCGTCTCTTCTCATGTCTAATTGTATTCCAACTATTACCTAATTGAAGGATTACATACCCTATGGCTATATAGGTGATAATCACAAAGCCACCAGCTCTAACTCCCGTAAGGATTCCCATTAGAATCCCATACAAGACTGATAAGCCCGTTAATCGGTTGAAGCCGACATGAACCCTATCATTCTTTAAGTACTCATTCACTAAATAGGCTGATGCAAGTGTGCTAATAGTGAAGAATGTTGCAAATGGAACATCCTTGAAATTGAAAAAACTATCCCCCCAAAACCTGGGAAAAAATGCTAGATTTAATGCCCCAAACCATGCATATTGCATTCCACAGATAGTTCCAACAAGAGCTGCAACAGCCAGATAGCATAGTAGTGACGTGAAAAATGTGAATGCATGTTTAGCTTCAAACTTCTTCCGTAAGATCTGCTCACTTGTTAGATCAGCTTCTACATCAGCCTTGAACAAAATCTGTCTGAGCTTTCTGCGAGCTTGATAAACAGCTTCAGCAGCGACATTAAAAACTGTTCCGTCATATTGGAAAATTCCTTCGATTGGCTTGCCCTTAGTGATAACTTCAATATTTTGTCTGACTGACAAGATGCCAGTTAATTCGTCCCAAGAAACACCGCTGTTACCAACTGTAGAGAAACCAATTACAGATAGTACCAAAACAACAGTCAGTGTTTTCAGAATTGCACTTTTGTAAATCCCCATAGGTTTATAGTTGTTAATAGCTCATAGAATGCGTGACACATATGGCTAGTATTCTTGTATATCTATCTATTATTTAGACAGTTGGAGGTTATCTTTCCGTGAACATTGTACTAGTTCCTGGACTAGTGACCATGCTGTTACTG
>JANWZG010000068.1 GCA_025054735.1 Cyanobacteriota bacterium
CAAAAGTCGTGGCTGGTGCTGGGTCAGTTAGGTCATCTGCTGGCACATATACCGCCTGAATTGAGGTAATCGAACCTTCAGTAGTAGAGGTAATTCGCTCTTGCAAGTCACCCACATCCGTACCCAGAGTTGGCTGATAACCTACCGCCGAAGGCATCCGACCGAGCAGTGCCGACACTTCAGAACCAGCTTGCACGAACCGGAAAATGTTGTCGATAAATAGCAACACATCCTGTTTGTTGACATCCCGGAAATATTCCGCCATGGTCAATGCTGACAGACCTACCCGCATCCGTGCTCCTGGTGGCTCGTTCATCTGACCATAGACCAGAGCAATTTTAGACTTACTGGGATCTTCTTCGTCAATTACCTTAGACTCAATCATTTCGTTGTAGAGGTCATTGCCCTCGCGGGTACGCTCACCCACGCCGCCAAACACAGACACGCCACCGTGTTGAGTTGCAATGTTGTTAATCAACTCCATCATAATCACGGTTTTGCCCACACCAGCACCACCGAATAGCCCAATCTTGCCGCCCCGACGATAGGGAGTCAGCAAATCAACCACCTTGATTCCCGTTTCAAATATTGAGGGCTTAGTCTCTAAATCCGTCAGTTTAGGAGCAGGACGGTGAATGGGCATGGTCTGAGAGCGGTCAACATCACCCTTTTCATCAACAGGCTCGCCCAGTACATTGAAGATACGACCCAAAGTTGGAGTTCCTACGGGCACACTGATGGCAGCACCAGTATCTACGACTTCCATTCCACGGATCAAGCCATCGGTGCTACTCATTGCTACGGCGCGGACTTGATTGTCTCCCAACAATTGCTGCACTTCACAAGTCACTTTAACCGTCTGACCCGCTGTATTCGTACCACTGATGCTCAAAGCATTGTAAATCTTAGGCAAGTTACCGCTGGGAAACTTAATGTCCACAACGGGGCCAATGATTTGGGTGATGTAACCGATATTTGTTCGTTCTGCTGTGGTAACCATGTGTATACCTTAGTTAAGCCTCTTGCGTATGAATGTGCCTGCTAGCTCTCGAATTAACCCAGGACTTTACATTAATTCACCGCTACTTAGCTTATCACTATCGGGATCGCATCAGTGCACTGGAAATTTACAAAAGGCTCTGGGATTGATTATTTGTTGACGATCGCAACATTGATACTTACCCTAGCTTGAGCAAAAGACAACTGCTTTCAGGTGGAAACTCTGGCGGTAATCGACTGGATTCGTTTGCTACATTGACGTGGCTAAGCTTTACCCCTGAAATTCCTGTTGCCTTCAGCATGGCTGAGACCAGATACTCCGGAGTGTCTCCAGAGGTCTCTAGAGAAACAAACGCACAGCGTTGTTGCCTGACTGGTGCCACTAGGGCCTGATAAGCTCGGTAAATTCCTTGCTGGGAACCAGCTACTCCCAAATAGTTGAAGTAGAGGTAGGTGCGATTTAGCGTCAGAATGGAACCAGGTTGATAAATGCCGATCGACCCTAAGGGCAATGGAATGATAGGGCGATGCAGCGCCGTGAGGCTGTAAGCAATCGCCACTAGACCTAGTACTACTGTAATGATTTGTCGCCAAAGCCTGACCACGTAATGGTCTAGCCAATAGGCAATAACTGGAGCCGCTAACATAAACCCTGGCAGTAGTAACCGGTTTGCCCAGATTTGCCACTTTAAGAGTAGGCAGTACAGCAAGAAAGCAGTGACTACAGCCATAGTCAACTGCCATAGGTTAGCGAATTGAGGGGAACGCGATCGTCGCTGATTCCACATTGCAATGGCTATAGTTGCTAATGCCAGCAGGAGCAATACTTGGTGGAGCGGGTTAGCAACAAAATCTTCTACAGGCAGATACAAGCGCCATAGCCCAACCTCGTCAGGGTTAAAGGCGCCTCCGTTAATTAAGCTGGTGCGTGGGTCGTTGACATCTAACCTAAGGATGTTGGTATGGATAGCTCGGACTAGGTTCCACAGTCCAGCGATCGGCATGTTTAAGGCAATAACTTTAAGCCCATTGGACAGTAGAGGAACCAAACCAAGCCAGTCATTGCGTGTGCCACCATCAATTCCGAGAGGATTCCCAAACGTCTGGATGTTACGTCCATAACTAGGCAAAGATAGTGCCAAGCCCACTAAGCTTACGACTAGCGATGCAGCTATTCCCTGGAGCAGTCGCAGTCCATTACGCCATTGGTCTACGCCTCCCCAAACGCGATACCCCAGTAACGCCACCAGCGGTGCTCCAAAGATAATGCCCGTGGGCTTGGTCAGGATGGCAAGGCCGATTGATCCCCCTAGCCACAACCAATCTGCGTGGCTGTAGGTTTCGCTGCTCAGGACGAAATAAGCAAAGCACACCAACCAGTACGACACCACTAGGTC
This sequence comes from Cyanobacteriota bacterium, assembly GCA_025054735.1. Taxonomy (NCBI): domain Bacteria; kingdom Bacillati; phylum Cyanobacteriota; species Cyanobacteriota bacterium. The sequence continues at coordinate 2,397 of JANWZG010000068.1, forward strand.
GTTTTGGGTGGTCATGGACTGCAAAATTGCCATGGGGACAGTAGCACAGACTAGGGCAGCTAGGCTTTCGTTGGTATGCAAGTGATGGGCAATGAGCGACGTGCCGATAACACAGCCCAAAAAGGATAGCCATTGCACCATGTTGGCGAAATAGTCACCATCAGCTAGCAGATACAAATGGGCGATCGCATAGCCAGAAAAGGGCGGAAAAGAAATCTGACGCAGGTTGGGAGTAGGGTAGTGGGCAACGGTCTGATTTTGGATCCAATGAATGACACGGGGCATGTGATAGGTTAGCGAGTCGTAGTTGTTAGGCGGAGCTACGATCGCGACCACCAGCGAAAACCCTAGGATTAATCCCACCACTAGCATAGAGAGCCGAGCCATGAAGGGCTGCTGCTGGAAATGATGGCGCAGATTCATGAGTCCTTGGGTGAAGGCAGGCGATAGAGTATGTCGCCAAATTCTTACCAATAGCAAACTATTAACAAGCGCCATTAGACTCCATAGCCACACTACCCAGCCAACATTGAACGCTCGACTAGCGCTAAAAAGTTCAGTGCTGATGGCAATTACTAGCCCATGCAAAATACTGGCCTTGAGGAAAGCACTCCTTACGCCGCTAGAGCCACTGACAACAAAGCTGGCAACCGTTGCTAAAAACGACACCAAGATTAGGAGCGTAGCCATACTGTATGCTGCTTCAGGGTTGTGGACGAATGGTAGCGATCGCCAACTTCACTCCGTCAATCCCCCGTAGGCGATCCATCACGGCAACGACCCTGCCATGAGGTACTGCCTCATCTGCATTCAGAATAACTACTAGCTGCTGTTTGGTTGTGGCTAAAGTTCTCACCCGCTGATCTAAGGTATCTAGGGTTACAGGTTGACGATCAAGGGCTAGTTCACCCGACTGCGCGATCGTCACTGTTACTCGGCCAGTTTCTGATGCCTGAGTCTGAACAGTGTTGGTAGCCTTAGGTAAGTTCACTGGTAGCCCTTCAGACCTCGTCAAGAACAATGTAGACAGGATGAAAAACGTCAAAATTGCAAAGATAACGTCTATCATCGGCACGATATTGATTTGAGGGGGCAACTCAGGCTCATCCGGCAAGCGCATGATTAAACTGGCTCCACAAAGTTATAGCTCTCACTCAAGGTACAACCTTACAGCTACGGCTTCAAGCTTTCTAACTCTGCTCGTAGGGCAGCGAGTTGAGCGGTTAATTCCTGCAATTCAGCTTGAACATCAGACATACTTGGCTCAGAGACAGGGACTGCCGTAGTTGGAATCGGCTCTGAAGGCTGGCTATTAGCAGTGCTAGATGACCTACTGTCTCGTTGTCTTGCTAGGAATGAATCGACAAATCGGCGAGCCTCCTGTTCGGTAATGGCTCCTTTTTCTGCTAATTCATCAGCGAGCTGGCTCCACTCAGATTGCAACTTAGAGGTGACTTCTTGGCGCTTCTGAGGATCTTGTAATGTCTCTAACAAAGACGCTGTAGCACCTACAGTCACTCGAAAGCTTTTTTGCACCAATTCCATTAAGTTCTCAGGGTTCATAGTAAGTTCAATATCCCGTTGACAGAGAGAATGTAGACTATGCAGTGGCGCAACTAGCAGTAGATGACATGGCTCCCAAGTCTACTACCAAGTTAGCCAAGTCCCCTCTGATTCTAACGGCATTTCTCAGGAAATGAAGAGGTGTAGGTGACCGATCAGCAGCCTACGGTCGTCGGCAAATCCCAAATACGGAAGTGTAGCCATGCAGAAACGTGCTGCCTCCCACTGGGCCAATTTCACCATTACAGAAAAAGCCACTCAAGGGCACATTCTGAATGTAACGGCTAAATAGGCCAGAATCAAAATTAGGCGCACCGTACAAGCGCTCACCTCGTCCCAAGCAAGAAAACATCAGCGCTCCCACTATAGAGGCCCCTTTGTGCTGTTGTTGATAGCGGGCTAACAATACCTCTAGGTCTTCTGCTGAGGTACGGGCATCTCGCAGGTGAAACTGCACACGCTGGCCAGGGCGAATACGATCGCCAATAGCAATGGCACCTGCCTTAGGGTCTACCCCAATCAGATTCCGAATAAGGAAATCGCCACGTTCTAGCTGCTGCTTGAACTCACTGCGAGCCAATCCAATAAATAGGGAATTCTGGGCTAACTCTTGATCATCTTCACTGAGATCACTAAACATTTCCTGCAACACCTCAAGGGGAACTCGTGATTTACCCTCCTTTACATCGTCAGCATCCATTTCCAGCCTTAGGAGAATGTTACGCTCACTCTCGGTCACCCGGAGGGGATGCCCAATTGGCCGACATCCCTGAGCCACGATTGCATCCACAACAATATCGCCAGTAAGAGCTACACCAACGACACCTTCCTGATGGTGACAATAATTACAAAATAGGCTACTGCCATTTCCCGTGCCTGCACTTGCCAAGCCTCCAATTTTGACTGAGTTAGGGTAAGCATAATCTAGCCCCTCCAAAAGGCTGTTGACCCGTGATGAAAATGGATCTGCCAACAATATGAAGCTAGGTTGCTGTGCAGGCTCTACGCCTATGAGATCAATCCAGCGATCGGGGGGGCTGTCTAAGTCAGGAAGTTGATCACCCATCAGATGAAATGGAGTTGCCGTCACACCGGGTAGATAGGCAAGGCTAAGACTTAGGGCTGGGTAGTCTTCAACTTCCTGGGCCTCTCCCTGCATATTCATACCAATTACTCCTCCTCCACTACAGCCAATCAGCACCGGAACCCTCAAACGTTCCTCCAGCAATGGCATCAGACGAGGGTATTCACTAGTAAAAGCTGCTGAGATAAAGAGAATTGCTAAGTCTGCTGGTGCTTGCAGCAGAGCCTGAGCTTGCTCAACGACATCATTGACTGCTGCTTCCAACGAAGGACGAGTTGACAGCGTACTAACCCACTTCATTTCACTTGTAGCAGCATTTACCATATCAATATCTCCCGAGCTAGGACAATCTAAACGAGACTATAAAGCTTCAGGCAGTGCCTGCACAGACTTAAGCTCCTAGCCGAATTAGCCCCTTTGCTAGTCAATCAGATACAATAAGCTGGCCCAGCCCATAGAATAAAATTCTAACGTGTTCAGCCCAGATGGCCACAGTCTAGTAAGACAGCTAGCCAGCCTTTCATTCATCAGGCTTGTACGGTTAACTCTACCTCATAACGACCAATGTCTGTAGATTCATCACCTGTCACGTTGCTCCATATCAAGCTAACATGGCTATGTAACAAGATATTAAGCTGCGCCTAGTGTAGGTAAGCCGTGCAAACCTTAAAAAATAGCGCTTGATACAGCTTTCTAGCTGCGCAGTCGTGTAACACTGATGAATTGTTAGAAACAAGGCAGGATTATCTGGACTATGAGTGATATTCAAGCAAAAGTTCAAGAAGAGTTAGATAATGCTCGCAGGGTCTGCGACACTGAAGGCGGCGATTCTGCTGCATGTGCTGCTGCTTGGGATGCAGTAGAGGAGTTGCAAGCCGAAGCGTCTCATCAGAGACAGGTTAAGCCTAAGAACTCTCTAGAAGAGTTTTGCTCTGACAACCCCGAAGCGGCTGAGTGTCGAGTTTACGACAATTAAGCAGTTAACTGGTTCTGTTGAAGTTTATGGTTGCCAACTGATTCAGTTGTAGTTAGAGACGCAGAGAACTGCGTCTCCGTGTTTTTTAAGGTATAGCTGAGCAACTACTCAGAGCACAATGCACGCAACGTATGGCTACTCTGAGTTATCTGGCAATCGACAATGCGGGCTGCGACCCCTGCAACAAACCTGTCAACAAATCACTGGGGCCATGGGGATGGGGCCAAGCAAAGGCATGACGAAAAGCTGCCTGTTGACAGGCCCGCAACTCTTCAAACCCAATGATGTCATGTGTTAAGAGACTTTCGTACTCAAAGGGCAAGCGCACATTGTTCAAGCCTGCATTATCGGTACAGATGGCAATTTCTACACCTGCGTCGAAGCAACGATCGAACACAACCTTGAGCTGAGAAAGATCATTTAGGGTACCTGTTTTCAGATAGGTTGTAGGGCAAACCTCTAAGCACTGATGGCTAGACGCTAATGATGGTAATAGCTCCGGATAGTGTAATGGAATCTGGATGCCATGACCAATGCGCATTAGGTAAGGTAACAGTTCTGGATAGCAGCCATCCTTAGTTTCATACAAGTGCCCTGTAGTTTTTAGTCCTAACGAGTGTGCATAAGCATATAACGATATAAATTCGTCGAGACGATCGCGATAGTGGATATCTCCTCCAGCTAAGTCGATTGCGCAGACATAATGCGGCATTTGTGCAGCGAGGTCGACAAGTGCCCGGTTAACATCGTAGGGCAATCGAGAATGCATACAAAGAATCTGACTAGTTACGATCGGGTACTCTTGAATCTGGCTAGCCTTGCCCACTACTTCTACAATCTCTGCCATCAAGTCAATCCGCCGAGACTGCTCTAGTTCCGGTGGTGTGCGCAGGTATGGTGTGTAGCGTAGTTCCAGATATGCCAAATTTTCAAACACATAGGCACCACGCACCAGACGATAGATAAAGTAGGGCAAGCTATCAATCGTCTGCACACTCTCAACCAAGGTATGCAACTCTAAGTACTCATCCAATGTCGATCGTGGTCGAGTATAAAACTCTTCAAAGTCGGCATACTCAGAAAATCGCTCTACTAGCGGGGATTGATTGCGGTATAGATAGCGCCAGAGAACCCGGGGTACCACCGAACCCCCCAAATGGCGATGAAGCTCAGCGTATAGAGTCACGGTCACCTCTCAGTTTATTTCTTAGAATAGCGCAGAATATCAATTCCGCGAGGATTAAGGTAATGGTAACTGGGTTCTAGGAGTGCTAGGCGCTCCAGGTGTACTAAGAGGTGATGTTCTAGGGCTAATGCCAGGGATTGTGCCGCTTGGTCTACCATCTGGAACTACTTGCGGACTAGGTGGTGCTTCTTGGGGGTTAGCAGGCACAGTTCGATTCGGCACAAGAGGCAAATTATCTCCAGGCTGCATAGTTGGAGATCCGGGAGGTGTAACCCCCGGCACCGCTCCTGGCTGCTGTGGAGTGGTTGACAGACCAGGAACATTGGGAATAGCTGGGGAAATAGTAGGTTGATTAACAGTGGGTACTGTAGCTAGCGCTACTCGGTCGCCCCCAATCGAGCGGAGCAAATCTAAAACAGTAACGACATCATCATAAATAGCGTTGCGTGGCGCATAGAGCACCAGCATCCCCTCAGGATTAAGTTGCTTGTAGCCCACCACCTGCTGTTTTAGTTGTTCAATGGTTACAGGTTGCTGATCAACATAAACCTGTCCAAGTGCGTCAACGCTGACTACAAACACTTGCCGAATTTGTGGCACCCCTGTGGTAGCGCTGGGCAAATCTACAGCAATACCTTGCTGACGGGTTAACTGTAAGGCTGCCAGGATGAAAAATGTCAAGATGCAGAAAATAACGTCAATTAGGGGCAGAATTTCAATCCGCACATCATCCGCATTGCCGTCTAGATTGATCTTCATGATGCTTAACCTACACTAGGGTTACGGATTTAGTCATCCCACGTCTTGGGATAGTCTGCTGGCAAGCTTGGAGGAACTGAACTAACACTAGAAGCATCTGTGCCGTCCAAGCGATCGTTACCTCTTTCACCATGAACAGCCATTTCCTGGGATCCTGAGAGAGCATAGGACTCTTGCCCAGGAACCATCGGTACTGCCAGAGGTGATTCTCCAGTCTTAGCCCAATGTAACCGATACATCAACTCTAGGTCATTGCCAACCTTCCGGAATACTTTAACCTGTCCAACAATGAAGCCTTGGAACAGTCGATAAAACGCAACCGTAAAGATAGCAACAATCAACCCAGCAGCCGTGCTAATTAACGCCTCTCCAATGCCAGTAGTAACACCTTTAGTGGATGCAGTGCCAATTTCCCCCAGGGTAATTGATCGCAGTGAAATAATCAGACCAATGACAGTGCCTAACAATCCCAACAGTGGTGCCAAGGCGATGACTGCTTCTAAAATTTTTTCACCCCGGCGCATAGCTGCTAACTCCTCATCAGCCGATGCCTCTAACGCTAACTTAAATGCTTCAGGATCAGGGTTCGCTAATTGCAGAGGTGTGTACAGAAAACGACCGATCGGCTGATCCGAAGACCGTCGGGCAATTTCCCTAGCATCTAGCCAATTACGCCGAACTGCTTCTAGCACCCGCTCTACAATCTCTTTCTCTTCCGTTAGGATGCCAAACCAGAACCATAGCCGCTCTATCACCACACTCAGTGATAGCACGGAGAGGAACAACAGAGGCCACATTGAAACACCGCCCTTCTGAAATAGCTCCGTGATATTCATGGTTTGCTACTATACCTCCCTCAATCATTAGCACGTTACATGGCACACCATAGCTTAACTCTGAAGTAGTTCAGATTATTCAGTGTACGGGCGTTGTCAACAAAACCTACGCCATTTTAAGCCAAAGTGAACCTGGTTGTAAGAACAGTCAGTCATGCAATTACGGCAATGGGACGGAAATCCACATTTGAGTGTCTTTGAATAGATCTCCTACAATTAGAATCAAACAACGATGCAGCGTATGCTCTGTAGTAAAAACTTCAGTTGTCAGTTGTTAGAGGTATTGCTTGGAATAGCTGGTGGAATTTAGAGATGGGATTCTTCGAGTCTGAAATCGTTCAGAAAGAAGCGAAGCAGTTGTTTGAGGACTATCAGTCCCTTGTGCAGCTAGGCTCTAGCTATGGCAAGTTTGATCGGGAAGGTAAGAAATTGTTCATTGAGCAAATGGAACAACTGATGGATCGCTACCGTATTTTTATGAAGCGGTTTGAACTGTCAGAAGATTTCATGGCTCAGATGACGATCGAGCAGCTTAAAACTCAGTTAAGTCAATTTGGTATTACTCCGCAGCAGATGTTTGACCAGATGAACCTTACCCTAGAGCGCATGAAGTCTGAACTAGAGCGCCAGCCGTAGTACAGCCATAGATGCACTCGTGCTTCCTTGTCCAAATTTTTGACTGAACTTTAGCTTGAAGAGAGCCTACCCTCTTCATAGCAAACGATGCAATTGCGGCCTTGGTGCTTTGCCAAATATAGAGCACGGTCAGCCGCTATAGTCAATTGAAGAGGTGTTAGCTCTGATGTGGGAATCTGGCACGATACACCAATACTGAGAGTGACATAAGGGTGGATGTTGGATCCAGAATGGGCGATGCACAGTTGTGCGATCGCCAGTTGAATTTTTTCAGCAACTTGTCTGCCGCTATCTAAGGATACCTCAGGTAGGATCACAGCAAACTCTTCACCTCCGTATCGGGCTACTAGGTCTGCTGAGCGGTTCACAACGCTACGAATTGCCTGAGCGACCAGTTGCAGACACTGATCACCCATGGTATGACCGTAGGTGTCGTTGTACGCCTTGAAATAATCCACATCACAAATTAATAATGTCAGCGGTGAATTAATTCGAGCTAGACGACGCCATTCTCGGTGTAAGTATTCATCAAAACACCGTCGATTTGAAAGTTGGGTTAAGGCATCTGTTGACGCATCTTTAGCAGTCACCAAAAATTTTTCATATAGAAACTCCATCATATTGTCACCATGAATGTTAACTGTGTCCAAAATAAGTTCTAGGTCAGCTTTTTCTTGCAATATGGACTGTAAGAAGTCTCGTAATTTGGCTTCTACTCGCTGCCGCTCAACAATCTCATTCTGGAGTGACTGGTTAGTCTGATAAAGCTGGCGCTCGATCACATCACTGTGGGCAATAACGGTTTCCAATACACATTCGAGCTCAGCTTTTTCTCGACTCAGTGTTTCTACTTGTTGACGCAGCCTAGCTAATTCTTGTGAACAGTCGTCCATAGGGAATTACAGTCATCATTACAGGTTGGTGCTAGTTGTTGATGCTCGCCCAAAGTTGTCTAATTGCCACCCCTTCAGGGATATAACAGTTAGTAGAGATTTGAACCTCACTTAGCTCGTAGACTTAGCTTGACCATAAACTGACCTAAACTAACTGCTTGATGTTCTCAGCGCCTTCAGGTCACAATCATGAATTTAAATCTGACAGCATGAGTAAAACAGACAGTTCACAGGTGATTACAACCCATCATGATATTCATCACAGCCATGTGCTAGACGTGTAAGCTCCCTTACCAATCGACAACTGTTATTTCATCGTACCTATGTCCCAATCACTCGCCCAAAATGCCATTGCCCTGCTAATTGACTTGGCAGAAATGGGGGAAATTGATCCCTGGGATGTACAGGTTATTGACGTTATTGATCGATTTTTGAGCAACCTTACGCCCGTACCTAGCATGGGTACAGATAGGTCTTTATACGAGAAAAGTCTCTCCGAATCAGGACAGGCATTTCTGTATGCGTCTATGTTGGTGTTGCTTAAGGCAGATAGTCTCGCGCGATCTAATGCCCCTGAAACCCCAGAAGAGTTAAATGCTGATGAGATTATGGAGGCTGGAGAAATGTTAGCAGCGTTACCTCCAGCACTGGAACTTACACTGCAGCGACGGGCTGTAGCACGACCTCCCCAGCAGCGTCGTGTAACCCTTCAAGAGTTGATTGACCAATTGAAGCTAATTGAGGCTGCTATCGATCAACAGCCGACACGAGTGCGCACACGCCGTCCTCGTCCACATCCACGAGGCCAAGCAATCCGAACGATCGCTCAGCTTGCTCACCAAGAAAACTTGCTGGATACAGTTGCTGCCCTGGACTATTTCCTTACAAACCATTGGCCAGAATTAACCCAAGGGCAAGACCAAGAATGGCTGGGTTTTGAAACGTTACTAGCCCGTTGGAGTCAGTGGCAAGGAGCACCCAGGGCACCAAAACACCGGGGACATGCAACCGATGAAGCCCCCAACGGAGAGGTCAGTATGAGCGATCGGGTCAGCGTATTTTGGGCACTACTGTTCTTATCCGCTCAGTCTAGGGTAGAGTTGTTGCAAGAAGAGTTTTATCAGGAACTCAAAGTTCGTATCTTGGCTAATGAAGTCAGGCAAGCCCTGCCTGATTAAATTGGCAAAAGGACTGAACTAGTAGATGTTTGACGATAATGTTTACATTCACAGTGAACCAACAACGGTGACTCCTGTCCCCGTGGAGTATTGTCAGAGTGTTGGTTTGTGGATAGCCATTAGGTAGCTAAATCCTGCATCAAAGGGTTTTAGAGGACTAACGTATGAAAGCAATGATTCTGGCAGCAGGTAAAGGTACTCGGGTGCGTCCGATTACTTATACAATCCCTAAGCCCTTGATTCCAATCT
>JANWZG010000069.1 GCA_025054735.1 Cyanobacteriota bacterium
TAACATCTGGATAAGGGCGCTGATTAGCAACTGGTGGAACGAGGCAACCATCAAAGTCTGGGTTCAGATATAGAATTGGCAACGCCCAGTATAGTTGGTTAGATCCATAAGCCGATAGTAGTCCTTGCCGAGTGCGGTTAAGGCTGAGGTCGATCGCATACCCCTGTTTCAAATTGCGATAAAACAACCTTGTCAGGGTTAGGGCTACTTCATCGGGAATACGCTCTGCCATAGCCAACACAGCAGGCACCCCATGCCGAATCAGGGCTTCAGCTAGATTTTGCTCACTAGCACCGTCGGCATTATCGGTTGTGTAAGCACTCCGACAAGAGTTAAACACGGCTAGGCGAATACCATTATTAACTAACAGCCCGGCTAAGTCGTCACCGCTCAGGGTTTCTGTCAGCCCTGTGCGACCACTTACCAGGTATAAATCCCCACCAGAAGCACCCAGATTGCTATGTCCAGCATAGTGCAACACTTGGTAATGGCCCTGCTCCAGTTCACGGGTCAACTGTTCCCGATCCGGCTGCTCTAAGATAGTCAGTTGGATTGCTGTAGTTGGGGAGGCACCGTAGTCGGCTGACGACGGGATGGCAGGACTAGAGGCCAACAATTCTTCCTGAAGGTGGCGGGCTTCTCGTGCCAAGTCTAACCGCTCTTGATCCGTGGGGGCGGCGATCGCCATCAAAATTCGCAGCGGCTGACCTGGTTTCAACCCCAGATTTGGAGCTTGCATCACAGGTCTAACCATGCCCTGCCCAAACTGATAGCGAGAAAACACAACATCCGTGCCTGTGGTGATAGGGCGGTCTCCTCGGTGTAACACTTCCCAAGGTAAACGCCAGAGTCGATCGCCCTTTAGCCCTAAGCGCAACCGCAACAAGTCTTGTCGGTGTTGGGCAATGCCCTGGGCTGTCACCCAACTATCGCGGATAGTGCCCTGAAATAGCGCTCCGTAAAGACATTGACCCAGGGACACCAAGTCGAAGATGGTATTAGCCAATGGTGGCTCTGTACTCTTACCAGAGCGGAGTGGAACTGAACTAGACGCTTGCGATCGGAGAACCCCTGCGGATGCAGCACCACCTGTGCCGCGTAGAATGGTCAGTAGCGGATCATTCATCAGTTGCCGCGCCTGCACCAACCAATCCTCGACTGCCCACACAACCTGCTCTTCCGCCAGCGGCACACCCGGAGCAACTCGCTCTGTCCGGATGAGATATTCATCGCCCCCTACTGGGGTCACAGAAACTTGAAATTCCTGCGTCACAACTACACTCCGAACTGATCAACGTAATGCACACCGTCCTCTAACCTAGAGCTTAGACAGATGCTTGACAGATACTTACCGAGTAGACATACTCGCTAGGTAACTAGGTTTGCTTGGTAAACACGTTATCAATATTACGTTAATACCAAGTTCGTACAAGCTACAACTAGGCGGTGAATGGTACTATTAGTAACCACCAGAATGTCACTACCAACTGCCCTGCCAACTATGCTGCTAATCTGGCTGCTAACCTAGCTGCTAACTTAGTGGTGTGCACTCGCTGATCTACGGTGAGGAACTAGTAACTATCAACCAGCCGAAATCAATACTTAACCCTTCCGGATTCTTGGTCTGCACAACAGAAGATAAAAGTGGTAGATGCACCCTGATTAAAACCCTGGTTCAGTATCTGCTGAACTGGGGCTTTCTTTTTCTGACTAGATACAGCACCTGAGTGGCAGGGAGTCAGATGAGTCGCCGACATGGCTCACATCGATGGACACCGTTTACACTAGGTTAATATTTAAAATTCATTAACGTCTAGGATGCCCTAGTTTTAGTGTATCGATAAACTAGCGTCCGTGGGAATTTTTCCTCGATCTCTGTCTCGCAGCCCTAATCGCGGGTAAAGAAATGTTAAGAATCAACAAATCCGCAACAGTATTGCATTTCAGTGCGCTACGTCCCAAGGCTCTACAATAGAAGTAACGAACTATTGGCCCTGTAGATAGCATCCTGGAACGTATTGCATTGATTCAAACTGAAACCTTAGACCTGTTGGAGTGGTCACGGCTGTGTCAGCACGTTGCAACTTTTGCTGCCACGAAGTTAGGAACTATGGCAGCGCGTCAACTACCGATTCCTGATAGCCAGACTGAGAGTGAACGGTTGCTGGCACAAACACGAGAAGCCTATCATTTGGAAGCACTACCCACTGGTGGTCTTAGCTTTGAGGGCATTCAAGATATTGGGGAAGCCCTAGCACGATCGACCGTGAGGGGGTTGTTGACAGGTACAGAATTGATCGCTATCGCCACGACATTGGCTGGAATGCGGAATGTGCGTCGCTTGATTGAAAGTCAACCCAATGTGCCCACCTTAGCCGCACTCGTAGCAGACCTGCGCACCCATCCAGATTTAGAGCAGGCCATTCATCATTGTATTGATGACCAAGGCAAAGTGAGCGATCGCGCCAGCCCCAAATTAGCAGACCTGCGAGAACGGCTACGAACCTTACGACAAGACATCTACCAAAAGTTACAAAATATCCTGCACCAAAAGGCAGGGGCTATCCAAGAAGCCACCATTACCCAACGTCACGATCGGTTTGTTATTCCTGTCAAGGCTTCCCAAAAAGATGCCATTCCTGGAATTATCCATGACACCTCAACCACAGGTGCCACTCTCTATGTGGAACCCAATTCTACAGTGCCCATGAATAATCAACTGCAACAGTTACTGCGCCAAGAGCAGGCTGAGGAGGAGGCTGTGCGTCGTCAGTTGACAGAACAGGTAGCGGCAGTGCATGAAGATTTAGAACATCTATTGGCGATCGCGACCATCCTTGACCTTGCCACAGCCCGTGCTCGCTATAGCCACTGGCTGGGAGCTAATCCACCCCGATTTATAACCATCGGTTCACCCCCTCCAACTTCAAGTGATGAGTCTGCTCAGCGAGACGCTGCACCATCTGAGCCAATCGTCTTGCGGCAACTACGTCATCCCTTGTTGGTGTGGCAACAGCAGCATGAGCAGGGTAAACCTGTGGTGCCGATCGATGTCGTTATCCAACCCAGCATTCGAGTGGTTGCCATCACTGGCCCCAACACGGGTGGCAAAACTGCTGCCTTAAAAACCATAGGGTTGGCTGCGGTCATGGCTAAAGCTGGGTTATTTATCCCGGCTCGCGAACCTGTTGACATTCCTTGGTTTACCTACATCTTGGCTGATATTGGCGACGAACAATCCCTGCAACAAAGTTTGTCTACTTTCTCTGGGCATGTGCGCCGCATCGGCAGAATTTTGACCCAGTTGTTTGGTGAGGCGGAGTCTGAGTTACAAACATCTGAATCACAGACATTCAAGTCACAGACATTTGAGTCACCAATATCCCATGAGCAAGTATTTGACAAGCAGGGAACTTATACACAGGGAGCAACAAATCCAGCATCTGCTCAGCCGGGAGCTAGCGATCGCTCATCCCTAGCTACCACTCCTGAAACACCCTACGGCAACGGTTTTGCCAGCCTCCATCCCTCACTAGTGTTATTGGATGAGGTGGGTGCTGGTACTGATCCATCTGAGGGCAGTGCCCTAGCGATCGCACTCTTGCAATACCTAGCTGAGCGAGTGCAACTTACCATTGCTACGACCCACTTTGGTGAACTGAAGGCCCTGAAATATCAAGACCCTCGATTTGAGAATGCCTCAGTAGAGTTTGACGATGCCAGCCTTGCCCCTACCTACCGCTTGCTATGGGGCATTCCAGGACGTTCCAACGCTCTGACCATTGCCCAACGGTTGGGCCTACCTATAGAGATCATTGACCGAGCACGCAACTATGTTGGTGGATTTTCCCAAGATATCAACAGTGTAATCAGCGGCCTAGAAGCCCAGCGCCGAGAGCAAGAAATCAAAGCTAAAGCTGCGGCTGATTTGTTGGCAAGTGCAGAACAGCTTTATCAGCAAGTTTCTAGCAGAGCGCAGGCTCTGCAAGCACGGGAACGAGAGCTACAACTCGCCCAAGAGCAGGCTGTACAGCAGGCGATCGCCCAAGCTAAGGAAGACATTGCCCGCGTTATCCGTCAACTACAACAAGGCCCTGCCACTGCTCAAGCTGCCCAGCAAGCCACCCAAGCCCTCGATCAGCTAGCTCAACAACACCTGCCGTCACAGCGGATTGCACCGTCAAGGCCCAATTTTATCCCCAAGGTCGGCGATCGCGTCCGTATTCCCAGCGTAGGCCAAACTGCCGAAGTTCTAGCCATCGATGACCAAGACAACACCCTAACTGTTCGCTTTGGCATGATGAAGATGAGTGTTCGCTTAGAGGATGTCGAGTCCCTAGATGGGCAAAAAGTGCAATTAGCCCAGACTTCAACAAAGGCAACTCCAGTCAATGCCTCAGCCAATTCGGCCTCAGAGCAGAGTGCCACACCACTGACCATACGGACATCGCGGAACACCCTTGATCTGCGGGGCTATCGGGTTGCTGATGCTGAACCACTGCTCGATCGGGCGATCGCCGAAGGAGATGGCGCAGTGTGGATCATTCACGGACACGGCACGGGCAGGTTGCGGCAAGGCGTGCATGAATTTCTCAAGCAGCACCCTCGTGTTAGTCGCTTTACCCTCGCAGAACCACAGGATGGCGGCAGTGGCGTAACAATTGCCTACTTGACTTAGCGCCCTGCTCTCCAGCAGATCAACTCTCCAGCAGATCAAACAATGCATCCTCTAGCTCATAACCCAGAAGTTGGGCCATGGCTTTAACCCGCGATCTGTATTCCATACCCTGCTGCTGGAGCCAGTTTTGTATGACAAACACCTTGTGCATCACAAACAATTCCAGGGCTTCGGGGTTGTAGCGAATGCCATCACGGGGACTAAATTCATGGGGCACCAGCATGGCGGCATATCGTGCCAGTTCCCCAGCCTGCCAATCTAGCATTACAGGTAACCAGGGATAGTAGACATCCAACCGCACAAACCATAGCCGGACTTCTGGAATCTCAGGTAACTCTCTTGGATCTTGAGGATCACAAGGATAACGAATATCAAAGCTAAGCTGTTGCTCGATCGTAGCGATCGTGCCACTAGCCAACAGTGGTTCCAATGCATTCTGGACGGGTGAAATGTCTAAACAGTTCAACTGGTCAGCAGTCAAGGCAATTTTTAACGGCATAGAAATCAATCAACGGGACAGTAGCCCAGCTTCAAGACAAAGTTGAAGTGAGTTTGCCTTAGCCTATGTATATACTAAGGTATAGATACGTACCGTTAAATTACCAGGTCTTAAGGTGCTTGCTACCCGTTGTTTCTCGTACCATGCATTGGTATCCATGTTGATATCCATTGACTAACGCTATTGGTTATTACCTGTTGATTGCAGCCAGAGGGCATAGACATGCAAACTAACATTGCCACAAAACCAATTCAATCGTTGGAAGATGCTTTGGAACGATGTCAACTCTTGGGAATGCGTCTGAGCCGACAGCGCCGCTTCATCTTAGAACTGCTGTGGCAAGAGGGGGGGCACCTATCTGCACGGGACATTTACGATCGCCTCAACCGTTCCGGCAAAGATATTGGTCATACGTCGGTATATCAAAATCTGGAGGCGCTGTCCCAACGAGGCATTATTGAATGTGTGGAGCGATCGGACGGGCGACTCTATGGCTGTATCAGTCATTCCCACAGCCATGTTAACTGCCTGGATACCAATCAAATTCTGGATGTGCAAGTAGAGTTACCCCCTGCCTTGATTCAGCAGATTGAGCAACAAACAGGGGTGACTATTACTGACTATCGCATTGACTTCTACGGCTATCGTTCGCAGGGTGCTTCCGAGCCAGCATCCGCACCATCCCCAGGGATTAATTCGGCACCTTAAGGTGTGGCATTTGTCCCAATACCCAGACACTGGTGTGAGTAGCATAGGCCCGAAGTCCTCTAGCAAGATGAACCCCCACTTTACCCGATCGCTGAGAAATCCTACAGTTTGCATTGCGCTCTAGACAACAAGGAGGACGCAAATAGGCTAGGATAAATCGTCAAGGGTTTATGGTTGAACAACTATATGAGTGGTGTCGTTTCAATTTCAGACTCCGAGTTCGCAGCAGAGGTGCTTAATGCGTCAGAAGCATTGGTGTTAGTCTACTGGTGGGCACCTTGGTGCGGGCCTTGCCGCCTAGTTTCACCGACAATTGAGTGGGCAGCCGATACGTTTGGCGATCGCCTCAAGGTGATCAAGATGGAGGTTGATCCCAATCCTGAAACAGTAGCCACCTACAAGGTGGAGGGAGTACCAGCGTTGCGCCTCTTTCAGCGAGGCAAGGTAGTGGAATCTTTAGAAGGAGCCGTTACTAAGCAGAAGTTAGGCGATATGCTCGCTGCTTATCTAAATTAAAGCCATGTAAGCAACTATCCGGGAATTAAACCATTGTGCAGTTTGCTGATCGACTAGCACCCCTGCGATCGAACGTCTTCGCTGACATGGATCGCGCCAAAGCAACAGCTCGATTGAGCGGTCTTGATATTATTGACCTATCGCTAGGCTCATCTGATTTGCCAGCACCTGACCATGTGATAAAAACTATTGCTCAGTCATTGGTGGATAGGTCTACCCACGGTTATCTACTGTTCAATGGAACTCAACAGTTTCGCCAAGTCGTAGCTGCTTGGTACGCTAATCGGTTTGGAATAGCTGTTGATCCAGAAACAGAAGTACTGCCTCTGATTGGCTCTCAAGAGGGAACTGCTCATTTACCTCTAGCTATCCTCAACCCAGGGGATGTAGCGTTGCTGTTGGATCCAGGATATCCATCCCATGCTGGGGGAGTGCATCTAGCGGGGGGACAGATTTATCCGATGCCATTACGGGCTGAAAACCAGTTTCTGCCTGTATTTGCCGATATACCTAAAACCGTATTGTCCCGGGCACGCATGATGGTGCTAAGTTATCCCCACAACCCCACAACGGCCTTGGCACCCCTAGAGTTTTTTCAAACCGCTGTAGCCTTTTGCCATCACCATGGGTTGATCCTGGTTCATGATTTTCCCTACATGGATTTGGTGTTTGATGGCAGCAAGCCACCGTCTATCGTACAAGCCGATCCTGAGAAACGAGTAACTATCGAGTTTTTTACCCTCTCTAAGTCTTACAGTATGGGCGGGTTTCGCGTTGGGTTTGCGATCGGTAATGCAGCCTTAATTCAAGCTCTGCGTCAGGTGAAAGCAGCCATAGATTTTAATCAGTACGCAGGCATTTTGCGAGGGGCGATCGCCGCCCTCACTGGCTCCCAAGAGTCAGTACAGCACACGGTGGCAATATTTCGTCAGCGCCGTGACGCTGCTGTGCAAGCACTACATCAAATTGGTTGGCAGGTGCCTATTCCCCCTGCAACGATGTATATCTGGGCAGCATTACCTCCCTCTTGGGCAACCGATTCGGTAGATTTCTGTAAGCAACTGGTACAGCATACTGGGGTCGCTCTCTCGCCGGGTGCAGGCTTCGGCGCTGCTGGCGAGGGGTATGTACGCTTTGCCCTAGTCCATGAACCACCGATATTGCAGTATGCAATTGCTCGCATAGCAGCCTTCATGAAGAATCTACCGTCTACACCTTGACCTAGCTGAAATTGCTATAGTATATTTGTTTCACAGCTTTAGTATATAAGTACTACACTAGTTGTATGCCATAGCTCGGTTAAGAGCTTAGTCAGGGTGATGGGGTCACAACTCCATTCCATATCCAAGATTCAGCATCATAGCTAGCGTGACAGCTAGCTCTGTAGCCACTTCTGTAACCAGTCCTATGGTTGAGTTCTGTCCTAGGGATGGAGTCTTGGCCACGTTGTGGTTGCAACTTCGATGGCTATGGTTCCGTTAGTACTTTTGCAAGTGATGATCGCGGATGAAATCATGGCAGAGCATCGTATCCAGTCAGATCAATCAGTATGGCACCCCCCCGACTCTGGACTGATGAAAGCAGCAACCAATGCCCGTCGCAGTATGCAGCCAGCGGCCAACTCCTCTAGCAGTCACGCTAGGCGCTTAGGGCGGCGACAGCGCCGACCGGGCAGCCCACCTCTGGGCTACTCAGCTTCAGCAGAGTTTGATGATGATGTCGTCTCAGAGAGCGACGATTGTGAATTGCAAGGTTATCACGCCCAAGCCATACATGCTTCCCAGCCGTGGGCCGTGGAGACATCTCAATCGTCATCCTTACCGCGATCGCCGATACCACAGTCCTTAAAGTCCTCACCTAATCTTGTTCAACAGGCTGCACACCCTAATCAAGTTGCCGTTAGGCCACAGCGATCGTCTCTGGCAGCAAGTCGGCCCGTCGAGTTGCCGTCCTTTGCGGAACGAAAAATACCACCAGAAGCAGGGGCTGCCATTGCTCAGCAGGTAGCGATGCAACACCCATCGGGTCGTGAACAAACTCCGGTCATGAAACCCAACTATGGCGCACCCAGACAAGGTGCTAACTCCTCAGCGCCGCGATCGCCCTTGCCACCCACACCTTCACAGTCATCAACCGTACAGCCATCGGTCACTGCTGGGGTAGATGTCGAGTCCCCTCAGTCCTTCTGGATGCAGGTGCAGCGAGTCAATCAGCTATCTAGTGATCTGGAAGCAGCACTCTTGACCTTGAAAGCACTGTCACGCGATGACCACAAGCCGAATGCATCTGAAGGAACGGAGCCACACCAACTAAAGTGGAACGCTGATACAGCGGTAGTTCCCTATGTGCAACCAGAGTTAGATGCCTATGTGCTAAGAGTTCGGGCTGTGGACTTGGAACATGGGCAACCTGTGGCTCAACCTTATCAGCAATTGTCATCTCCTTCAGGAGGCGATCGCTATACCAGCGTTCCCAGCCCACCAGCATCTCCAGCACCTCAAGCTGCATTCCCGCCCGTTGTGCCTGCAACAGCGCTGGATCCACCAGTATCACAGCACTATGCTGGGCGATCGTCCTCCTCACGACGGGGTCGTCACGATTGGTTCCTGCGACTCATCCTGCCCCCTACGACTCCCCTGGGGATTTTGAACGATGCCCTAAGTTGGATAGCAGGTGCTGTTTTAGCCCGCGTTGGCCTAGAACTGCTGCAACTAGTCCATCCCGCGCTGTGGACAGTTGCGCTTTTACTGATGCTCGCAGCCCTAGTTTTTGGATCGTATCGAGCCTTACTGGAGGTTAAGTCTAAACCTATCTTGGCCTATCGGTTAGTGCTTCTCATTGTGGGGCTAGTTTTCGGCGGACGTTTATGGTCTCGATAACCGGCCACAACCTAAGACGCTATTCCAGATGTCACAGATGTCACAGAGTTCAGGATGCATGGAGGCAGTATGACAGACCAACCAATCAACGGCTTTAATCTGGGGTTCATGATTGGCATCGGCGCAGTGTTGGCAACCCTGGCAATGTTAGCTGATATGTCCAGAGCACCATCCCCTAGGCGAACTATGGTGGCCTGTTCTGATGTCATTAAACCCGAATCAACAATCTCGAAGCAGCAATTTGCTCAGTTTCTTACCATTCCTGAGCGCTATCAAAAGCAGCAGGTGCGCCTTGTCGTTCGAGATCCTTACTGTCGATTACCCAGTTTGGAGGTGCGCTCCGGCGTTACGGCTGAACGAGAAGCCTACCCCTTCGCCTTTGATAGCAGTAAGCAGTTAGTGATTCTCTACGAGGGAGATGAATATGCAGGCTATACAATCGGATCTCGCTAAACCAGCATTTGTGATTTTGGCTATCGGTATTGTGTGGTTCGCCAGGGATGTCTGGTTTCGGCACCGTACCGTTGCACCCCCACGCACCATCAATCTCTCCCAGCAGTGGAGCTTGCAACCCGGCGATACCGTTGCTAACTTCCGGGTTGTAGGCGGGCTTGGTGATATTTCCGTGGCTGTTAGGGGTAAGTCCATTAAGGTGCCCTTTGACGGCAATGTGCAGATGAACCGAGGGGATTGTGTTTTGTATTCCACAGCAGCAGTACCTGCCTACCTATTCCGTCTGTGTGGCATCAGGAAACCTCGCCTAGGCAACCTCCGCCAAGGGGAAGTTATCGGTACGGCTGACTATTTGCAGTTTGCTACTCTGCGCAAGCAGCCCGATGGCACATGGGCGTTTGTGGAAACCTCCAGAGACATTCTAGAAAAGGCGCTGAAGTAATTATGAAAGCAATGTCATCCCTGAAGTCATCACTACCACAACGATCGCACCATGTTGTGCTTGCCCAATGGTTAAGTATGGCGGCATTGGCGATCGTTCTCGGCACTGGTCAAACTGCCCAGGCAACAAGTAGCGATGTACTAGATTTTGGCTTGCCCGCTAGTCCATATAGTGGACAGAATAGTGGACAGATTGTAGCTAGTGCTGCTATCCAGCGTCCTGTTGTTAAGCAGGCATCTGGAAATTATCAAGCAGAGTCGCCAGCTAATCATAAACCTCTTTACTCTGCACCTGGTCTGGACAGCACCCATACCCAGTCACCTTTAGTTAGGGAACGGCAGTCATCCCACCAGGAATGGCTTCCAGCCTATCAAACAACCGGTAAGGATGTCGCCTCATCACCACCTACCAAGGTTGAGCTAAGTTTTGAGCCGCCACCTTCTCCTTGGCAGACAACACAACAGCAGGCACAGGCAAACAGTCACGAAATGCCCTTGTTCCAGCAGGGGCTTAGTGGGTACGAAATGGCAGCATTGTTTGCGGGTGACTACGATTCTCTTGTTGCTAAGGCCATTGGAGCCGCAGAGGGCACACGCACCGTTGATGGTAGCCGTACCCCTGCCTACTATGGACACGTGGATCCGGGCAATGGAGCTTGGAATCTAGGGACGTTTTCCTTCCAGCATGGGGCTGCGTCACCAGAGGATGCCGATCGTCGCCAGCTAGAGCGGTTGAAGAACCAGGCAGAGGTGCTGCAACAGAAGGCAACTGCTAAGGGCATGACATTAAGCCTAGAGGAGAAACTAAACGGGTTAGACTTAGCCAACCAGGCACCAGAAGCTGCATTGGGTGAGCAGGGCTATATCGATTGGCTGAAGCAAGCCCATGAATTGGGGATGCAGGGAGCAGAGGCGATCGTGTGGGCAAGGACGCGATCGTTCATTGACCCTGCTACTGGCACCTGGAATGCTCCTGGCTTGGGTAATAACGTCGCTACTGTCTTCGATGATCAGGAGCGGCGCTCTCAGGCAATTTCGCGGGCGATCGCTGCTCACCAGCAGAGTGATGCGCCGTTGGCCGTCGCTCCAGCACCAATTATCCCGCAGCCATCACAGCCATCGGTACCCACTCAAACTACTGCCAACTCTCCGTCTAGACGGCAAGACCAGCAGGTGGCTCAGAGCGCTATTCAACCAGCGATCGTCCCAAATCAGCCTGCACAGTTGGAACCAACAGCTACCCTAGAGTCTAACAAAGGGGACATTCTTGGATCACGAGCATTCATCAACCAGCCAAAAGGGATATCTCCTGCTCAACAACCTTCACAGGGTGGATTTCAGGGGCTAGCACCAGGACTATCTGCTCCAGAACCGACTGCGGTACCGTCGCCTCAGGCATTTACCGAACAGCATCAACCCCAGAGTGTTGCCGACTTAATCATTTTCCAAGACCTCTAAACTCGTAGCAGTGGCACTAGGAGTTACCACAGGCGCTGAGACAATTCCCTGAGCCTCTAGGTAGGCAGCGACTCGCAAAACTAAAGCCTCATGATATGGGGCAGCGATTACTT
>JANWZG010000070.1 GCA_025054735.1 Cyanobacteriota bacterium
ATCGCGCAACACCCGCTGAGTGGCGTTAGCTGTACCCTGAGCAGGGGTATGGTTGGCCAACAGGTAGGGCCGCTGCTCGTAGGATACAAAGCCGATATCACGTCCTAGAATTTGCCGCAACTGAGATGCTATCTCTGGTCGGTTGTTATAGTCCACTAGAACAGCAAAGCCTGACCCCAAGAGCTTAGGGTTGTAGGGCAATGGTGCAGGTGCAGGCTGAGTAGGTCTGGCCTGCGTTGGCTGAGGTTGACGATCAATAGGAGTAACAACAGGTGATGGCTGTGTTGAAGGCACCGTGGGTGAGGGCACAATAGGTGACGTTGCCACAGTGGAAGCAGGTTGAACAACAAAAGCAGGCAAGCCAGACACATCGGTGACATAGGCTGCCCAAGCATTGGCAATATCAAGATTCGTAAAGCCTTCTACACGAGTTATGATCGTGTCTAGGTATTGACAAACCGAAGAACTAGCATTCGCAGGTAAGGCACGCTTCACTTGGGCCTGGGCTTCTGGTGTTTGGCTAACAACCAACAATAAATACTCTCCAGGGTTGGGAGGTTGACACATACTCAGTTGAGACTGACTAGGGACGGTAAGCGCAGCCCAAACTGTAGTCGTGGTTACCAACATTGACCAAGGGCGAAACCAGTTCATTCTCTCGTTGCGTGTAGGTACTCTATTGGAGTTTACTGCAATCCTTAGAGAGTCTGTCAATTATAAACCTGTATTGCCATGCGATCATGGCATGGACGCTGAATCGTTGACAGACTACTGTGGTATTTTGAATTTTTTGCCGTGCTTGTTACAGTTCTGATACAAACAATTTCAACTGTAGCGCTTGCAATGATCATGCCTGAGTCTAGCACTCTTAAGTCAGAGTAAAAGAAACGCAATGCATAAAAACTTTGTGTTATCTCCACGGTTGATCGTGATGCCAACGCTGCTCTTCGCTGTGCCCGTAGTAGCAGTTCCAAACCATATCGACTGCTAATCATAGCCGACAGTTCGGCGGATTCTCTGAAACTATTGACATATAGCTTACTGTGAATGCAGTGGACTCCTACAGGGGTTGTCTGCAACTTGGGGCAATTCCCAAGCATTTCCCAATGGGAGCTATGGACTCCATTGATCGTCGGAGGCTAAGTGGATAGTCACACATCATCCTAAAGTTGAAGGCTGTGGTTAGATGTGCCCACGTTTTCGTGGCAATCTCTAGCAGCAAGCTGAGTTAATGATTAAGTTGGTCATGTATTAGTTAACCTCAATCGGGTTTGTACTAGCTAGCTAATGTAGAGCAAGACGTGATTGTTGTAGCCGAGCGATGGCTAGAAGCTAGTGCCAAAACTTTTCAGTGTTCTCCTGATACCTCGTTGTTGCCATGTAAGGGTGTAGTCCTCTATAAATCAATGTTTCAATCGTACCTACTATGCAACGTCCTCAAAATCGTCGTCAATCGGAACCATCTGACTATGTAGTGTCCGAGTCTTCATTCCGGGTCAAGAAATGGTTGAATTCCAGCACAATCGGTTATGCGCTGATTGTTTACTGGGGACTATTAGCAGCAATTACAACGGGTCAGCAGTTTTTCTACGTACAGCAGTGGGAACGTCAGGCCCAAGCTTGGTTCACACGCCAACGTGGACGGGTTGATCCTCCGCCGGAGATTGTAATCTTAGCCATCGACGAAGATTCCCTCAATCAGGGTGAAATCTACGCTGCCCATCCGGAAAAATATCCCCATTTGGCTCCGTTGGAAAAGTGGCCTTGGCGACGATCAGGCTATGCAGTAGTTATCGATAGACTGATGGCTGCTGGAGCAAGAGCTATCGCCTTTGACGTATTGTTTACGACTCCTAGCGTGTATGGGGAGGCAGATGATCGTGCCTTTCGTCAAGCTCTAGAGCGCCATGCTGGGCGTGTGACCCTAGCCGTCAAATATGATTTAGTCAGTACTGCCGAGTTTTCTGCTCGCAAGTTAGATTCAGTCACACCTAGATTAGTGACTCAGCCCCAATCTGTTGGATTTATTAACGTGCCGCTAGAGGCTGATAACCTTGTACACCAGCGCTCTACGGTTTACTACGATCGTGAAATTGCCGGAGAAGACCTGCCAGTGGTGCCGTCATTTCAAGAGGCAACCTTGACTGCAGCAGGCATCAAGTATCCCCCTGCACAGGGGGAGGGCATTTTCTTCTACGGCCCGCCAGGTACCTTCACCAGTATCCCTTTTTGGCATGTATTGGATCCAGAACCCTGGAAAAATCTCTACCAACAGGGAGCCTTCTTCAAAAATAAGATTGTCCTAATTGGCCCAACAGCGCTGGAGTTTCAAGATTTTCAACCTACTCCCTTCTCAGCCCGCACCTCAGGAGTTGAAATTCATGCTAATGCGATTGCAACCCTGATGGAGGGACGTAGCCTACGAGAAGCTATTCCCCACCCCATAGGTCAGGGAATTGTTGTCGCGCTCATTGTCGCTGGAGCTGCTGCTATCCTCATTGTGTTGCCCAACCGCCCTCTAGTGCCGCTGCTGTGGGGCATTGGTAGTTCTGGCATCTGGACGATGATTAGCTATGCCAGTTTTGCTATCAGCAACACGATATTGCCTACTGCCATACCAGTGATGGCGCTTATGTTAGGTAGTATCTCCCTGTTTATCGCAAAGGCTACAGGTGCTTACTTGGAAAAGAATCGCTTGAGACAGACGTTAGAACGATATGTGTCACCCGCGATCGCCAGGGAAATTCTTAGCCAGCCGGATGACTATCAAGCTCAGTTGCGGGGACGCAAAATTAGCGCAGCGGTGATGTTCTGTGATATCCGTGGATTCACAACGTTGTCCTACGAGTTGCCCCCAGAAACCCTAGTCGCCCAACTGAATATGTACCTTAGTGCCATGGTAGACGTGATCATTGCAGAGCGAGGAACGATCGACAAATACATTGGAGATGCCATCATGGCAGAATTTGGTGCTCCTGTCTCTCAAGGCGCTGTTGCTGACATTATGTGCGCTATTCGGGCAGGCTTAGGGATGCGGCGGGCACTGGCAAAGTTACGGGACTATTGGCGCGAGACTGGCCAAATTCCCCTCTACAATGGCATCGGCCTGAACTATGGTGAGGTAGTGTCAGGCAATATTGGCTCCATTAAGCGGGTTGAATATACGGTGATTGGGGATACCGTCAATACCGCTAGTCGTGTGGAAGGGTTAACGAAGGAGTTAGGTACAGACTTTTTAATTACCGATGAAGTCTACGATCGGGTAAAAGACCAGATTCAAGTAGAGTACATGGGACAACAGATGATTCGAGGGCGCGGCACTGTGAAGCTCTATAGTGTTATAGGGCTAAAAGGTGAGAGCACAGCCCTGTATCATCAAGTTCGGGCTGAACTAGAGCAGGCTAAGGAGGATTTGAAGCAACGTCTTGCTAGAGTAACTAGCCAAACGCCAGTTAGTAAATCATCCCCAGCCACTTAGATGCTCTGCATGGTATACAGCACAGATATTAGGTGGCTTTTATTAGGTGGCTTTTACGAGCAGTTTCAGTCTGACTGGGGGGCTGGCTTAAGTCATCAATTTGAACGATCGCCAGCTACCCTACCAAGTTACAGTTGACCACAATCAGCAATCACAACGGGTTGCCGAGTCACACCACTATCACTACCAACTGCTTCCATCGCCTGCACTACCTCCAGGCCCTCCACTACACTGCCAAAAACAACGTGCTTGCCATCCAGCCAAGGTGTTTCAGTGGTGGTAATAAAAAACTGAGAACCATTGGTACCAGGGCCAGCATTGGCCATACTCAATAGCCCAGGCCCAGTGTGTTTCAGAATGAAGTTTTCGTCGGCAAATCTGGTGCCATAGATAGACTCACCCCCAGTGCCATTACCACGGGTGAAATCTCCGCCTTGGCACATAAAGTCAGGAATGATACGGTGAAAGGTAGACCCCTTGTAGTGTAATGGTTTGCCAGAAGCACCCTGCCCTTTTTCTCCAGTGCAGAGAGCGCGAAAGTTTTCAGCAGTTTTGGGGACGATATCAGCCCTCAGTTCCATAACAATGCGACCCGCAGGTTTGCCGCCGATCGTGATGTCGAAAAAAACTCGTGGATTGGATGAAGTTGTCATAGTGTTGTTAACTCAAGTCGATAGTTCAGCGTAGTAGTGGATTGGTGATAGGCTCTGAAAAAAGTTCAGGAACCATCAGCGCCTGGTGATCGCAAATGGATGCAACTGCAGCCAGCTCAGCTAGAGTATAGCAATTTCACAAGTGCCAGCTATAGGCGCTGTTTGCACAAATTGCACTCATCACGCTAATTGTAGTAGTTGCCCTAGTTGTATCAGTTGCACTAGTTGCAGTGAACTAGGTGTGTCGCACTAGAGAGGTATGGACTAGCGCTAGCCAAATGAGTCTAAATCTAGGGATTTGAAGCCACCCTTCTCGACTTGCATCAAAACTCGCCCTAGTTGGTACCAGACAAGACCAGCAGTGGACAAGGTTAGGACTAGGGAGATGATGTAGGTAAAGGGTGGAAAAAAGCCAAACACTTCTAGCCCTGACGCTAGAAAGACCAGGATGCCACCAAAAATGCCCAGGAAAGGGGTAAATAGGGAACTACCCCGTAGCTCAGCTAGAGAGCGCGTTGATCGTTGCTCTGACCATTCACGAGTGCGACACAGCAAGGTTTTATAAAATGCCGCACCAGAGACAATCGCAGCCAAAAAACCGGCAACTAGCAAAACATAAGGAGGTTCCGGTAAGACAAGATAGTAGTAAGAATCCATGGATTTAATTTATGGGCCTCAGCCGTCAGTGAGATTGTTAACACTTGTTAAGCGTAATACGTTTTGCTAGTTAATGATCGCTACATACGCTGCTTCTGCCACATAGCTCCAGGCATCTACCTATCGAACACCTGTCAGGGCTTCTAGAGCTACATTAAACAATCGTGCAGGCTGAATGTCATCTTTAACTAGGTTCCATAGGTTCTGCACCTCCTGGGTGTGGAGGCGATCGTCTTCTACCAGAGCTAGTAGTAATTGACGGCGGAACTGCCGCGCTTCCTCAGAGAGCAAATATCGTAACCCCAGTTGAGCCGTAGGCAAAATATCGAAACTGTCATCTGTCCGTGCAATCCGAATCAGGTTTTCTAGACGATGCCACTGGAACTTACCATCGCGGAACAGCACCTCTAGCAATCGACGGCGCAACTGTGGAGACTCACCTGTGAGCAAGCGACGCGCTACGTAAGGATAGGACACATCCACAATCCGAAACTCAGGATTCAACGTGATCGCCAAGCCCTCTTGGGTGACCAAGGAGCGAATAATCAGCGCAAATTTAGCGGGTACCCGGAAGGGATAGTCGTACATCAACTCAGAAAATTGATCAGTGATGGTCTTAAAGTTAAAGTCACGGACGCTGCCCCGCATGACATTGCCAAGTACAGCTTCTAAGGCAGGCACGATCGGTCGAATATCAGTATCAGGTGCGAGAAAACCTAGCTGCACAAAATCCTTGGCTAGGACTGGATAATCCTGGTTAACTAGGTGTACAACAGCATCCACAATCGTTTCCTTGGTGGATTCGTCTAACTGATCCATCATGCCGAAGTCGATGTAGGCCATGCGCCCGTCAGGGGTAGCAAACAGATTGCCAGGATGCGGATCCGCATGGAAGAAGCCAAACTCCAACAGTTGCCGCAGGCCAGAAATGACACCAATTTGAATCAACTGATCTACGTTCAATCCAGCCGCTTTGATGCGATCGACATCAGTGAGCTTAAATCCATGGATCCACTCTAGGGTCAGCACATGGGTACTGGTGTAGCGCCAATAAATTACAGGCACCTTCACATAGGGATTGTCCTGAAAGTTGCGGGCAAACAATTCTGCATTGCGTCCCTCGTTTACATAGTCGATCTCCTCGAACAGTTTCGTGCCGAACTCATCCACAATTAGGGTGAGGTCATGACCGAGATTTAGGGGCAAAAATGGCCCAATCCAGCCTGCAACCCAACGCAGCAAGTACAGATCCAAGGTGATAGTTGGCAAGAGATTAGGACGCTGTACCTTGACTGCTACCTCTTCCCCAGTTCGCAACCGCCCTCGGTAGACTTGTCCCAAACTTGCAGCCGCCACTGGCTCAGCCGACAGTTCGCTAAAAGCATCATCAACTGAACAGTCTAGCTCTTGTTCGATAATGGCAAAGGCTTGCTCATTAGGAAATGGTGGCAGTTGATCCTGAAGCTTCACCAATTCTTCTAGATAGTCTTTGCGAATTAAGTCTGGGCGTGTTGACAGGGCCTGACCAACCTTGATAAAGGTAGGCCCCAGATGGGTCAAGGTCTCGCGCAATCGGGTTGCGAGTTTCTCTTGAGAGACTGTGCCTGATGAATCACGTTGCTGATAACTGTTTTCAATTGCGAGGGTGAGCAAAAATCCAACCACCCACCAAGTAATCACGATCGCCCGCCAAATTACCCGCCAAGGGCGGTATCGATAATAGTGTGCAATTTTTTCAGCATCGTAACGCTGCATCTGAGCGAGTGCATGGTGCCCCACAGATTCCGGTACCCCTTTCCTATGATGTTAAGCTAGGTTTACAAAATGACCTTAGATCCTAATTCCCACGATTAGGAAAAATTTACGGTTTATTTATTAAAGTATATGGAAATACATATTCCTTACAACTTGAGAGAAAAACTCAACATAACTTTATAATTTGTGCCTATGACTCTGTAAATTTGCGTTTATGAGTCAAGCTTGATTCTGAGCAGGTGGTGCAGAGCTAATCCGTGTGTTAACAGCAGTTTTATTACAGTTGACATTCAGCATCTAGGAATTGCAAGCACTATGAATCCGATGTAGAGCGACATCTCTAGGCTTTCTACTTAACGTTGCTATTTCTACAGGGCTACCCATTCTTGGAATGGTGTAGATTTTTTTAAGGATTGCTACGCGCCCTCACCAACTCCAGCATGGAACAACTTCTTTACATTGAAATTCCGCAGCCAGACATTGATGCAGTTAAAGTTTGGTTACATGAACACTACAGACCGATCGCGGGTCAGAAAATTATTACCCCAGATGGAATCCGATTGTTGTTTGCTGCCGCCGAGAATGTTATTGCTGCTGACAGATATCCAGAGCTATCTCTTTTCGTTTGGTCAGTGCAGCGAACAACCTATTTGAAGGTGTTTCGCTGGGCGCAGCAGCCAGTTCCTAGCGAACAGAAACTTCTGCGCCAATTCGTAAGGGATATCCGGCAGGCGTTTCCCTATCGCTACCCGACATTGCCTGCGATCGACCTCTCGCAGCAGTCTATCTTTGCTGCCCTTGCGCCGTATTATCCCCAGACGGTCAAGTTTTTTCAGCGCATCCCTAATGGAGACTATGATCTTACCCGTGTCTATTGGTGGGAGCAACGGTGGCGAGAAGGGGTGCAACGCCCCCGCCAGCCAAATCAAGTGGTGTTTAACACGCTCAATCCTCCGGATTCTGCTACGTCCGTTCAACCTATCTATGACCTGATCTATGTTGGTGGAGCTTTAGGCGTTATTCACGCGGCGATGATGGCACGACTGGGCTACCGGGTGCTGCTAATTGAACGATTGCCATTTGGGCGCATGAACCGTGAGTGGAATATTTCACGGGACGAGTTCCAGCAGTTGATCGACATAGGACTGTTTACTCCTCAAGAGTTTGAGACCCTGATTGCTCGGGAATATGTGGATGGATTCCACAAGTTTTTTGATGCCAATAACCCTCCTCAAGCAAAGGCAGCAGTGTTGCATACGCCCACTGTACTGAATGTCTCGCTGGATGCAGAAGCACTGTTGCGGTTGTGCGGTGAGAAGCTACAGGCCGCTGGTGGTGAAATCTGGGATGAGACTGAATTTACCCGAGTTGAGATTGCTCCTAGCCAAGTCACGGTCTATGCACGGCAATTACCCACTGGTCGCGATCGCCAAGCCGTTGGACGGTTAGTTGTGGACGCTATGGGAACTGCCTCACCAATCGCATGGCAACTTAACAATGGGCGGGCGTTTGACAGTGTTTGTCCAACCGTAGG
The DNA here is from genome assembly GCA_025054735.1 of Cyanobacteriota bacterium. Lineage (NCBI taxonomy): Bacteria > Bacillati > Cyanobacteriota > Cyanobacteriota bacterium. Next base: position 8,078 of record JANWZG010000070.1, read on the forward strand.
TGCTGCTATTGCGTCTGGGTTTCCCCCTGGTGCTTGGGATCATCGCTATGGTGATGTACTGTTTAGTCATGGGGATAGCTCTCGCGGACGGCAACTGATATGGGAACTGTTTCCAGGCAAGGATGATGAAGTGACAATTTACCTGTTTCACTACCATCAAATCCACCCGGATAATCCTGGATCCCTGTTGGAGCTGTATGAGGACTTTTTTACTATCCTGCCAGAGTATCGTCGCTGTGACCTAGATCAGTTAGTCTGGCGTAAGGCCACATTTGGATATATTCCTGGCTATTTCAGCACGAGTAGCCGCGATCGCCGGGTTGCCTTTGACCGGCTGGTGGCGATCGGAGATGCAGCCTCGTTGCAATCTCCCCTGGTCTTCACAGGCTTTGGCTCATTGGTGCGCAACCTTCCCCGCCTTACAGACTTGCTAGATACTGCCCTTAGGCATGATTTGCTTACCAGTCAGTATCTTAATCAGATTCGCGCTCATCAAAGTAATGTGGCTGTTACCTGGCTATTTTCCAAAGGCATGATGGTGCCTACAGGTCAATATCTGCCCCCAGAGCGGATTAATGCCACACTTAATACCTTTTTTGGTATTTTGGCCAATGAACCTCCAGAGGTTGCAGACAAATTTATTAAGGATCGGATTGATTGGCTTACATTTAATCAACTGGCACTGAAGGCGGCTGTACGAAATCCAGCATTGTTGTGGTGGATTTGGCAGCTAGCTGGTTGGCGTGACTTGCTGCGCTGGCTCTTGAGCTATGTCGATTTCACTTGGGCATCTCTAAAGCGATACTTACTCAAACCTTGGATTACACCGTTCATGAATTGGATTCATGCTTGGCTGGAACCACGGTATCCAGCATTGTGGCTATGGTTGTTAGCACAACGTTATGAAGTACTTGGCAGTACGTCTGAGCGATTTAGAGCCATGGCACAATCATCGACGACTGCTTACACTGCGCCATCAACGGCGATCAGATCATCAACAGAGTAACAAAGACCTGGTAAGAACCGTCTGACGGCTCATTGTTTCGATCACGATTATTTCTTAATCACGATTAATGGATAGGCACCCAGTCTACCCATCAACCGAGGCAATTGCTCTTCCAACTGATACACCAGGCGCAACAGGGCACGACCCAGTCGCTCATGGGCATAGGCTTTGGTGAACAGTACACTAACACTGCGCCATGTGAAGATGTCGATCGTCAGTTGGGATGCTATAACCTGCTTAACCCAGCAGTAGGGTTGAGGATGAAAATAGAGCAGCGGTTCTTGAGTCGTGGATGGTTGAGGATGCAGACGCTGCTGAAGCCGTTTCCAAATATTGACCTGCCACAGCCGCTTGCAGGTATTTATGAGCTTTATAGGTAGTAATGTCGCCAGCATCAACCAGGAATATGGCCCCCAACTGTATACCACTACACCAGTGCGATTTGGCTTCAGGACGCGATGCAGTTCTGTAAAGGCTAATGCTTGCTCCTCAGCAGGCACGTGATAGATGGTATGTAATGAGACAAAACTATCAACAACATTGTCCTGTAAGGGTATGCAGGTGATGTCACACAGGAGATAGATGCCTCGATCGCCCAATTTTCGTCGAGCTGCCTGTAAGGCTACCAATGAGATATCTCCACAAATGCGGTAATGATAGTTTTCTGAGTAGGTTATGTAGTCGGGATGCTGTAACGGGCCTGAGGCAATATCTAACAAAAAATCACCCTTTGCCGGTAGGTAGCGTCTTACCCGCATGTTACAACGGTGAATATACTCTTGCGCAACGGGGCGAAGGTCTTCAAATCGGGCAGCATCAGTGAAGACATTATCAGTAACCTCTGTCCAACCCACTTGATCGTAGAAGGCTTGCACGTCAGTCTTAATGGATGCTAAGGGGATGGTGAGCTGGTCTAGGGCAACTTGGTTAGGTTGCACTACAATTGCCCATGCCGGTAATAGCCGAACAATGTCGTCCCATACGGGATATAACAGCTTGCCATCAATAGTGCTAAATCCGGCCTCAAGAGGTTTGCCTACAGGTGTGCCACCTAGGTGAGTAAGGCTGTCGTAGCGATCGTTAACTGCCATTAACTCTTCGGGGGTCAATAACCTTAGACTAGTTGCTGTTAATGGGCAGCGCAGCATACCCTCTAGGCGACGATAAGACGTATTCACACTCGGTTCCTTGTCTGTCTCAACTCATCATCATAAATCATGGCATTGATTACCAATATTCGGATTGTGCTTGTGGAACCAGCAGGAGCCTTAAATGTGGGATCCATAGCACGGGTGATGAAAAATATGGGGTTCCATCATCTGGTAGTTGTCAATCCTCGTTGCGATCTTGGCTCTGTGGATGCTAGGCAAATGGCTGTTCATGCTGGTGATGTACTGTCATCAGCTAAACAAGTTGCTACCCTAGCTCAGGCGTTGCAGGGTTGCCAGCGAATCATTGCTACCCTTGGACGCGATCGCGCGTTTCCCATGCCCTTAGAGTCTCCTCGCGCTGCCCTGCCTTGGTTGCTGCTGGGGTCTGGGCAAAGTGCTCTCGTCTTTGGCCGAGAAGACCGAGGACTTACGAATGATGAGTTGAAGTACGCCCAGCGTCTTGTACAAATCCCTACAGACCCGGCCTATCCGTCCCTGAACTTGGCTCAAAGTGTAGCGATTTGTTGTTATGAGCTGGCTATTCATCATCGTGCTCTAGCCCATGAAGCTCAAAATTTATCGTCTACTAGTCATGGTGAGTTATGGAATCGCCAAGACCCATTACCCCCCCTAGAGTCGTTAGAACGTTTCTATCAAGATTTGCAGACATTGCTGTTGGAAATTGGCTATCTTCACCCGCACACAACCACTAGTCGTATGGAAAAGTTTCGCTGGCTATTGACGCGATCGTCTCCTTCAGAGCAAGAACTGGCTATGTTGCGAGGCATTATTCGACAGATGCGATGGGCATTGCGGCAGCAGAGTCATTCACCTTAGAAATTTCTTAGGTTTTTGTCAAATCGCTTAGGTTGATCAAGAAAGTCCTGTGCTATCTTGCTTACGATCCCAATGGTTTTGGGTGTGAGCCTAGCGGTTTTGTGTTCAAGAGTAGTCTTGCATTCAAACTAGTGGAGTCATATCTACCCTGATGAGGCTTGAGCTGAGTAGATGAACAGTAAGCGTCGCGATCGTCGCCAACGTCGGCTAGATGTAAAGCAAGCACTGCACCAAGATGCAGCGTCTGAGTCGTCAGCGTCCAATTCTAGTTCCGCAGTTACCCCTATTCGTCCATCGCGGAACTCGCTATTCTCGGTTACGCCAATTAATGGTACTTCTAGCAGCTCCTCTCAAGAGGAGGCTCCACTATCAAGTTCGTCATCAGCTTCCCCAATTCCCAAATTTGGGTTGCAACAGCCAGTACCTTTCCAACAGGCTAATGGAGCTAAGGTGTTTGTGTTCGCTGACCGAGCTGAGAAATCTAAAGAAACATCAACTAGTCAGGCAGCCAAACGCGACACGACTAGTTCCACATCTAAGCGATCGCGCCGAAGTCTGGAGGCGCAACCCTCTCCTTCAGAAG
>JANWZG010000071.1 GCA_025054735.1 Cyanobacteriota bacterium
GTAGCACAACCTCTAAGATCATTGTGACATCCTTGCAGCAAGGAGGGCAGCAAATGTTTGTTGCCAGTTTTCACTCAATGCTCTAGCAGCATGGGGATATGTTGTCTAGGGCCTGCGGGAGCATCAAATCAGCACATTATTACTCAGCACATTACTACAGGGTACTGTGACTAATGATTTCTGGATGGCGGACTTTACAACCAGCAGCAACAGTGAGCTAATGGGGATAGTTGCTGTTGTTTCAGGGGTAGAGTGGATTATGCCAGATGCAAGGGTAGGTTCTGGGCTAAAACTATGCTTCATTGGGTTTGCCCTAGCGGGACTACTGCCTACAATCGATATCCGTGCTCATGTCCATGCTAACGAAGTTCAACCCTCGCCACTAGTACAGGCGGTGGCCAATCGTTTGGTAGGCGTGATGGATACTTCAGCGCAGGCGGCTCGGAATCCCAACTTTCCAGCTATTCGATTGGTTACCTGCCTAGTAACAGTGCGCGATGCAACGGCTAATCAGACATCGGTGCTCTATCTTTATCAAGAGCAGGGAGCCATTCAGCGACCAGGACAACCCTATCGCCAGCGATTTTTGCAACTGTCCCCCACCTTAGATGGAGAAGCTGTGCGATCGTTGGCCTATAAACCCGTCCAATTAGCTACTTGGGTGGGGTTCTGCGATCGTCCGCAGGCCGATCGCGTAGTGACTAAAGCCGATTTGGGTAACCCTGTCTGTGTAGTGATCCTCAAGCCTGTGGGTAATGACTACCTAGGCACAACTCCAGTGGATGGGTGCCCTGCCAACTATCGCGGTGCGGTACGCATCACCAATCGCATTCGATTGCACAGCGATGGCATGGACACGTGGGATCGTGGTTTCGATCGCAATGGAAATCAAGTCTGGGGTGCAGAAACCGAGTCTTACCAGTTTCGCTGGGTTAGATAAGCGAGCTTAGCAACTAGCATCAATGCTCTGCAACCGCCATCAACTACACCCCCTGTTGTCGCTATGAAGCTCTATGTAATTGCCGTAGGCAAAATCAAAAAGGCTTGGATTCAAACTGGGATCCAAGAGCTATCGAAGCGACTGCCGGAGTTGGTGATGCTCGAAGTCAAGGATTCTAACCCAGAGAAAGAAGCAGCGGACATCGATTTGCGGCTACGTTCATCCATCCCCCAGCACTATCAGTTACTAGTGCTATCAGAAGAGGGTGCCCTGATGACATCCGTAGAGTTTGCCGCCCTGTTGAGAGAACACCAAAGTCAACCCTTAGTGTTTGCCGTTGGCGGCCCCGATGGGGTAGCCAATAGCCTTAAGCAGCAAGCCCTAAAGCTAGTGAGCCTATCACCCATGACCTTTCCCCATGAGCTAGCACGCTTACTGTTGATTGAGCAGTTATACCGAGCAAAAACTATTCTGCAAAATGGTAGCTATCATCGGTAATCACCAAGCCTGCCCAGGAAGGGAATGCTACTTACCCATACCTAACTGCTGAGCTTTTTGATACACTTTGCCTTCCGTTAGCAATGATGGAGCAATAATCACTTCCACCTGTTGCATTTCCTTTAGGTTTTTCGCCCCCAGAGTACCCATGCTGGTTTTCAGAGCACCTAGAAGGTTATGGGTGCCATCGTCCAACTGAGCAGGGCCATGCAAGATTTGCTCTAGGGTACCCGTGCTGCCCACCCTAATGCGAGTGCCACGGGGCAGTACTGGGCTAGGCGTTGCCATTCCCCAGTGGAAACCACGGCCAGGAGCTTCTTGAGCACGGGCAAAGGGCGAGCCAATCATCACACCATCCGCACCACAGGCAATGCACTTGCAGACATCGCCGCCAGTGACCAGCCCACCATCAGCAATTACAGGCACATAATTGCCCGTTTCTTGGTAGAAGTCATCGCGAGCAGCGGCACAATCGGCTACAGCCGTGGCTTGAGGCACGCCTACCCCCAACACTCCCCGTGATGTGCAAGCAGCTCCGGGGCCAATACCCACCAATACGGCAGCAGCGCCTGCTTTCATGAGATTGAGGGCAACTTCATAGGTTACGCAGTTCCCCAAGATAACGGGAATGGGCATCTCTTGACAGAATTGAGCTAGATCCAGGGGGGTGATGGACTGGGGTGACAAGTGAGCAGTAGAGACGACTGTAGCTTGAATGAATAGCAAGTCTGCATTGGCTTCAGCAACGACTGAGCCATATTTTGAGGCTCCAGCAGGGGTAAGGCTAACGGCTGCAATGCCGCCTAGGGATTTGATTTCTTGAATGCGCTGCTTGATCAATTCTGGTTTAATGGGTTCAGCGTAGAGTTCTTGCATCAGCGGAACGAACTCATCACGGCTGACAGAGGCGATGCGATCGAGAATTGGATTGGGATCACTGTAGCGGGTTTGAATCCCTTCCAAATTAAGGACACCCATAGCCCCTAGCTGGGACAACAACACTGCCATACGTACATCAACAACACCATCCATAGCACTGGCAATGATGGGCACTTCACGATCGATACCACCGATGCGCCAAGTTGTATCCACCAGTGAGGGGTCAAGGGTGCGCTGGCCGGGGACTAGCGCAATTTCGTCAATACCATATGCCCTGCGAGCAACTTTGCCGCGTCCAATCTGAATGTCCACGTCTGTTTTCTTCCTGATTTCTAGCCTATTTACGCTAGCCTATCAAATTGCCGGGGTGATTGGGTTGATTAACCAGCCAGATACACGGCTTAAGGCTCAAGGGATGATACAGTACGATTGAGTTTTCTACAACTGTGAGCGTTTGCTAAGGAGATGTATCTGATGAAGTCAATGAGATCTCGCCGAGAATTTCTGCTGTCATTAGCAACGTTGTCCTTAGGGTTAGCGGCTTGTCAAGCACCATCACCGTCCTCCTCATCGGTGCAATCGCCTGCAAATACACCTGTATTGCTCTATGGGGCGGGTGCTACGTTTCCATCGTTTCTCTACTTGCGTTGGTTTAAGGACTATAACCAGCAACATCCCATGGTTCAGATTAGTTATCAGCCTGTAGGTAGTGCGGCTGGAATCCAACAATTCATTACAGGCACAGTGGATTTTGGAGCTAGTGATGTGTCTCTGACGGATGCAGAAATTGCCAAGGTAAGTCGCGGCGCGGTATTGATTCCCACCACCGCAGGCAGTGTGGCCGTGGTGTATAACCTATCAGGGGTAAAAACTGGCCTTAAGCTATCGCGTGAGGTGTTGCCAGAGATTTTCTTGGGAAAAATCACCCGTTGGAATGACCCTAAACTGGTGGAGCTAAATCCTGGTGTGACCCTACCAGACAAACCCATTACCGTAGTGCACCGATCGGACGGTAGTGGCACGACTGCTACCTTCACAGCCCATCTGAGTGCCATCAGTCCAGAATGGAAGGAGAAGGTGGGAACGGGTTTGAATGTGCGGTGGGTTACAGGAGTAGGAATTAAGGATAACGCTGGTATTGCAGCTCAAATTCAACAGGCTGATGGTGTGATTGGCTATGTGGAATATGCCTTTGCTAAGCAGTTGAAGTTGTCTACTGCTGCCCTGCAAAACAAGGCTGGCAAGTATGTTCAACCCGATGAAGAGTCTGCTGCTGTGGCCTTGGCAACGGTAACCTTAGGGGATGACCTACGGGGCACAGTGGCAGATCCTGACGGTGAAAAGTCCTATGCGATCGTCACCTACAGTTGGCTATTGGCCTACAAGCAGTACAGCGATTCCAGAAAAGCAGAAGCCCTGAAAGCTGTCGTGGAATGGGGCTTGACAGAAGGGCAAAAATTTGCCACGGAGTTAGGCTATGTGCCCCTGCCAGCCGATGTTGCCCAGCGAGCAAAAGCAGCCCTGCAACAGATTGGATAGTCAAATCACTAGAATGAATTACCTCCTTGCAACTGGGTTCTTGTGCTAGCCTTGGCAGTAGCTAGCCTCAACACTGTCTACCTCAACACCTTCTACTCAGGTATGAGCAAGTTTTACAAACCATCCCAAGGTTTTTCTGTTGGGCTTATTTGGTTTCTAATTTACCTGTTTGGGTTCTTTTTCTTGGGCTATGGCTTGGTTTTGCCGTTGATGCTGGCAACGATCGGAGGCTTGGTTACTGGCTTAGTTGTGGACTGGTGGATGAGCAAAGAAGAAGCTGTAAAAGCACCACCACCAACTACAGTGCCGATAGATACATTGCCACCTCCATCTAGCCAAGTCCTGCGCCGACGCACAGTAAAAACATCGCTGCAACGGCACGCTAATCGTGATCAGCCCAGCAGAGGCCTTAAGTTGTCTCGGCTCAGAAATCCCTTTGGGCAAGGTTAACCTCTAGACAGACATCCCCACAGCAGTGCAGAACAGTTCGCGTTAGACTAGATGAACACCTATCTAGGAACCTAATCACTAGCAGCGTTTCATGGCGTTTTCTGCACTAGTACGATCGCTAAGTCGTTCTCCCCTCACTGGGGAACTGCTGACAAAACTAAACCACCAGCATTTCCTTAAACTCACAGGTGCCTCGCGACTACCCAAAGGCATAATTGCCACCACCTTAGCCCAGACAGCAGCACGGCCCCTAGTAGTGATTACAGCAACCCTAGAAGAGGCTGGACGCTGGGCAGCACAATTAGAGAGCATGGGTTGGGAAACCTTACATTTTTACCCCACTTCCGAGGCGTCTCCCTATGAACCCTTTGACCCGGAGGCAGAAATGGTCTGGGGACAGTTGCAAGTGCTGGCCGATTTGGTGACTCGCTACAGGTTACTGGCTAGTCAGTCGAATGACGAGCAAGATTCAGCATCACCTGATCTGGACAACAAGAGTCATTCACCATCAGCAAGCCATGGACAAGACACTAGAGACAACAGCCACTTCGCTATCGTTACAACAGAGCGGGCGCTTCAGCCTCATCTTCCCCCTGTGGAAGCATTTTGCCCCTTTTGCTTGACCTTAAAACCGGGAACCGAGATGGATTTGGGCACTCTCAGCGAGCAGTTGGCCCAGCTAGGCTACGATCGGGTCGCCACCGTGGAAACTGAAGGCCAGTGGAGTCGTCGGGGGGATATTGTTGATGTGTTTCCCGTATCAGCCGAGCTGCCCGTGCGCTTAGAGTGGTTTGGGGATGAACTCGACAAGCTGCGGGAGTTTGATCCGGCTAGTCAACGCTCTTTGGATAATCTTGATCGCCTCATCCTTACACCCACTAGTTTTACACCCATTATCACAGCAGCATTACGGGCTAGGCAGGGGACAGAGCTTATGACTGAATCCCCATCACCTATGGCTAATCAGTCAGGAGTTAATCAGTCAGGAGTTAATCAGTCAGGAGTTAATCAGTCAGAACCACCGAGCGAGGGAATGCGTCGCTACTTAGGACTAGCCTTCGAGCAGCCTGCGTCGCTGTTAGACTATCTGCCTGCCAATACCCTGATCGCTATTGATGAGCCAGATCAGTGTAAGGCCCATAGCGATCGCTGGTTTGAGCATGTTGACGAGCACTACCGAGAAGTTCAAGCTAGTCTTGTCGCTGGCAATGCCACACCTATTCCTCAAATTCATCGATCATTTCAGGATGCACTGGTTCAGCTTGCCTCCTATCCTCGCCTTCACCTCCACGAACTCAGCGAAGACTCTCTCCCCACCTCGCACTCTGCATCCTCCACTCCCCCTACCACCTTCAACCTCGCTGCCCGTGCTATTCCTACCGTTCCTCACCAATTTGCTCGCCTAGCAGAAGCTATTCGTCAAGAGCGCGATCGCGGTTTTGCCAACTGGATCATCTCCCTGCAACCTTCCCGCTCAGTCGCTCTATTGCAGGAACACGACTGTCCAGCACAATTTGTCCCCAATGTGCGAGACTATGGGGCGATTGACAAACTCCAGGCCCAGCGAGTACCCGTTGCGCTGAAGTATTCTGGCTTAGCAGAGCTAGAAGGCTTTGTGATGCCAACCTTCCGGGTGATGGTCGTCACAGATAAGGAATTCTATGGCCAGCATTCCCTAGCAACTCCCGGCTATGTCCGCAAGCGCCGCCGCGCCGTTTCCAAGCAGGTGGATCCGAACAAGCTCCGCCCTGGAGATTTTGTTGTTCATCGCAATCACGGAGTAGGAAAATTTTTACGGCTAGAGAGTTTGACAATCAATAACCAAACTAGGGAGTACCTGGTGATTCAGTATGCTGATGGGTTGTTGCGAGTGGTAGCCGATCAGCTTAATGCACTGTCTCGCTTTCGGGGCACTACAGACAAAGTTCCTGAATTGAATAGGATGACAGGCACAGCTTGGGAAAAAACGAAAGCTAAGGTGCGCAAGTCTATCAAAAAACTAGCGGTGGACTTGTTGCAGCTCTATGCCCAACGATCGCAACAGCGAGGGTTTGTCTTTCCCCCAGATGTGCCTTGGCAGCAAGAATTAGAAGACTCCTTCCCCTATCAGCCTACCCCCGATCAGTTAAAGGCCATCCAAGATGTAAAGCGGGATATGGAATCCGATCGCCCGATGGATCGCCTTGTCTGTGGGGATGTGGGCTTTGGCAAAACTGAGGTAGCTCTGCGAGCAATTTTCAAAGCCGTTATGGGTGGCAAACAGGTGGCTCTACTTGCGCCAACAACTATCCTCACCCAGCAGCATTACCACACCCTCAAGGAACGCTTTGCTCCCTATCCCATCCAAGTGGCGCTATTAAATCGCTTCCGCACGGCTGAAGAACGCAAGCAAATTGTGCAAAAGCTAGCAACAGGTGAGATTGATGTGGTTGTGGGCACTCACCAATTATTGGGCAAAGATGTGCGGTTTCGCCAGTTAGGGCTACTAGTTGTGGATGAAGAGCAGCGCTTTGGTGTGAATCAAAAAGAAAAGATCAAGGCCATGAAAACCGAAATAGATGTGCTCACCCTCAGTGCCACACCTATTCCCCGCACTCTGTACATGGCCCTTTCTGGTGTGCGTGAGATGAGTCTGATTACCACGCCGCCCCCTTCCCGCCGTCCGATTAAAACCCACCTCACTCCTTATGAACCAGAAACCATTCGCAGTGCCATTCGCCAAGAACTAGACCGGGGGGGACAAATTTTCTACGTAGTGCCTCGCGTAGAGGGCATTGAAGAGGTTGCTGCTCGCCTGCGGGAGATGGTTCCTGGTCTGAGGTTGGCGATCGCCCATGGTCAAATGCCCGAAGCTGAGCTAGAGTCCACCATGCTGAGCTTTAGTAATCACGAGGCCGATCTACTGCTCTGCACGACCATCATTGAGTCAGGGCTGGATATTCCCCGTGTGAATACGATCATCATTGAAGACGCACAGAAATTTGGCCTCTCCCAGCTTTATCAATTGCGAGGACGGGTAGGTCGTGCGGGCATCCAAGCCCACGCTTGGTTGTGTTACCCCAGTAAAGGCGAATTATCTGACGCGGCTCGACAACGCCTCCGCGCCATCCAAGAATTTACCCAACTGGGATCAGGCTTCCAGCTTGCTATGCGGGACATGGAGATTCGTGGTGTGGGTAACTTGTTGGGGGCAGAGCAATCAGGGCAGATGGATGCGATCGGCTTTGACCTATACATGCAAATGCTGCAAGAGGCGTTGCAAGAAATCCGTGGGCAAGAAATTCCTAAGGTAGACGACACCCAGATTGATCTCAACCTCACTGCTTTCATCCCCGCTGACTATATCCCTGACCCTGACGAGAAGCTTAGCGCCTACCGAGCTGTTGCCACTGCCCAGTCCAAGCAGGAGCTTACCCAACTAGCAGCCGACTGGAGCGATCGCTACGGCACTCTCCCCAGCCCTGTGGTGCAACTTATCCGCATTGTAGAACTGAAGCAAATTGCCAAAGGTCTAGGCTTCTCTCGCATCAAACCCGACGGTAATCAGCACATCGTCTTAGAAACACCCATGGAAGAACCCGCTTGGAAACTCCTGCAAGAAAACCTACCCGCCAATCTGCAAAGTCGGTTTGTCTACACCCCTGGTAAAGTCACTGTGCGCGGCCTCGGTCTCGTGAAGCCAACCCAACAACTAGAAAACCTCATCGATTGGCTGGGCAAACTCCAAGGTGCCCTTCCCGATATTACTCTGGCCTAGTTGACACTAGACTTGTAGCGCGCGATGCACCTAGCTAACAAGAGCGCTTGAGTAGATGAATCCACTACGTTCTACCAAGTTTGGGGAATGATAGGTGGTGCTGGCGGCACAGGAGCAGGTGATGGTGGCGGTGGCGGTGCCGGCCGCACAAAGGGAGGTTCCGGTGGCGGTGGTGGTACGGGAATGGCATCCAAGCTATCTTCAAAGAAGTAAACATTTGGGCAATAATCAAAGCCCCTAGCTGGAATAACGCATTCGTGATCGATCGTAAAGCTAGTGTTATCTCGCAAGCTCACTAGAAATCGCCCCGTCTCTCCTCGTTTAATCACCTGCTCTTGCTCCAGCAGGCCATCTTTGTACAAGGCAATTCGCACGGCAGTTTGCTCATCAGAGTAGGGGGCATCGTCAGCAAAACCAAAGGCTAGGGCTAACCGTCGAAATCCTTGAGTTCCTGGAGTTGGCGCTAGGCTGCAAACCGTCTCAATCAGCTCAGATTGGTGAACCCCTGGTTTAAATATATTGCCCATAAAAGCACTGGCTGTAAGCAAGCGGCGAGCCACTACAACATCATGGTCAACATCCCAGTAGCCACCTCTGCCGTTTTGAGTACAGATTAAATCTGTGACTGGCACGATCACTGTCTCATCTCGGCTACTGCCATTTGGCTGGGCAGTTGCTTTAATCGTTAGGGTAACAATGATCGCCGCTACTGCTGCGGAAAGTAATCGGTTCCAGTTCATCTCCTAATAACCCTCCAGGGCTGGTGGACAGACTGCCCGGCGCGGTCTGCGTGAGCATCGAGCAGCTTACTACCTACCCTTTTACTCGATTCTGCAAATTTTGGCGCACATAAAATTTAGAAAAATATTAACTGGTTGCAAGTAACGCCATTAAAAAAGGGGGTCAAATTACCATAGCAACTGACCCCACCTGCCGACCCTCTAGAGAGGAGAACACTTATCACTATAGTCTTGTTGAGATTTTATGTCAATAACTATTGACACTTTTTCTCAACAAACTCAAAGTGATGTCGCTGAACGCACCTGCTCTTCCACGAGGTTAGTGATACGCCAGTCTAGGAGAATTGGTATGACATCACACCAAGGAGAAGGTCTGGGATAGCGTAGTATCTACCTTTGGCGTGTAGTTAATGCATAGGACCTATGGATTCATCACTGACGATATTGGGCACTCCACCAAACGCATGGATGGTTAATGAAACGATCGCAGACATTTCTAGACCACCACTGCCCCCCCACCTTATCACCCTACCCACCGAGACTAAAACCCTGCGCCTTGACTTAGCAAAGGCAGCAATGATTGTGATTGATATGCAAAATGACTTTTGCCATCCCGATGGCTGGCTAGCCTCCATTGGTGTTGACGTTTCGCCAGCCCGCCAACCCATTCAACCCCTACAAATATTGCTACCTAGCCTACGATCAGCCAATGTCCCTATCATCTGGCTCAACTGGGGCAACCGTCCAGATTTACTCAACATTAGTGCGGGTCTACGTCATGTGTATAACCCCACGGGAACAGGCATTGGTCTTGCGGATCCATTACCTAAAAATGGAGCACCTGTGCTCACGGCTGGTAGTTGGGCAGCGGCTGTGGTTGACGAATTAGAGCCACTTGCATCCGACATTCGTATCGATAAGTTCCGGATGAGCGGTTTTTGGGACACACCCCTCGATAGTATTCTCAAAAACTTGGGCCGCACAACATTGTTTTTTGCCGGTGTGAATGCTGACCAATGCGTTATGGCAACATTGCAGGATGCGAATTTCCTGGGGTACGACTGCATTTTACTAGAGGATTGTACAGCTACTACGTCGCCCGATTACTGCCTGTTAGCAACCCTCTATAACGTGAAGCAGTGTTTCGGTTTTGTGTCGGATTCCCATCGACTGTTGACTGCCCTTACTTCATAGTCATGCAGATTAAAGGAGGCTTCTTTCATGACTGCTCAGCAGTGTGTCATCCCAATCGTCAAGTCACCTAAGGATTATCAAGCGTTTCGCATTAGTCCCCAAGACACAAATCGATTGGCGATCGTGTTTGATCCCAGTCATGCTCACCAATCCCTGACCATCTGTGTGGAAATTTTTGATGTCGGGGGCAAGACACCACCCAATCGGCACCAACTTGCTGTAGAAATGTTTTTTGTGCTGAAGGGAACGGGATTAGCCACGTGTGATGGGAAGACAGTCCCCATTCAAGCTGGAGATAGCGTTCTAGTGCCGCCCACAGGCACCCACATGATTGAGAATACTGGCTCTGATCGCCTATATGCGCTCTGTATTATGGTGCCCAACGAAGACTTTGCTGAGCTAATCCGCAGTGGAGTGCCAGTGGAACTCGATGAAGAAGACTTGGCTGTGCTGCGACGATCGCCTCTGTTAACACCCTGTTAATCACTGCCTGCAACTATCCACATACTTGTAATCGCTGTAAGACTTGAATACAATCCGCTAGCAAAGCCGCTTGGTTCTCGATCGTTAGCACTGGAACATGCAGGAACAGGCAATCTGTAGCTGGGTTATGCATCCGCAAATACTTCAGGAGATTGCAGTATAAGCCATTGCAGACAAACGTACCCGCATGATGACTTACCTCGGTCATGGCCAAGCCACGGCAGAGTTGCTCTAGGTCAAGCATTGTTGTGTATGCCTGTTCAGTTTCAAAGTCATGGCCCGTAGACTCTAAGGACAACCACTCGCGGTGACTTGCCATGCCTAGGCACAGCACTAAGTCGGGCTGAACATGGTTGATTGCGCTAATCACCAGTTGAGAGGCAAGGTCAGTCTGCACAGGCAATCTGCGCAAAGTATGCACGTTGTTACCTAAAACGCCACGATGCAGTAAGAGTGCTAACAGGTCATCAGAAGCGTTCGAGGCTTGCTCTGGCAACCACGTGTCAAAGGATGTGATGAGAGTGCGTTTTAGCATAACGCCCAAATCAGGTCATACTGGTCATACTTGAGTTTGACATTTAACGAACAGCCAATCCCAAACTCTGATATTGGAGATGCCCATAGTGTGATGAGATTTACCATTCGGCAAGTTTTGCCACTGCTGTTGCTGTGCTTGGCGGTAACGATCGGTACCATAGCTTGTTCATCGTCTAAGTCTGTTAGCCCACGTGCAGAGTTAGTCATTGGCTCCAAAAACTTCACTGAACAGGTAATCCTAGGTGAACTGCTAGCACAACATATTGAAAACACCACGGGGCTAACAGTCGATCGGCGGTTGAACTTGGGTGGTAGTTTCATCTGTCACCAAGCCCTTCTCGCTGGACAGCTAGATGCCTATGTTGAATACACAGGTACAGCCTTGACCACGATTCTCAAGCAACCAGCCGTTAGTAATCCCCGTGTTGTCTACCAGCAAGTTCAGCAAGGATACCGACAACAATTTAACCTAGAGGTCACAGAGCCATTGGGATTTGAGAACACCTTTGCGATGATTATTCGGGGTGAGGATGCCCGCCGCTACCAGATTCAAACCCTTTCCCAGGCAGCAAAATACAC
>JANWZG010000072.1 GCA_025054735.1 Cyanobacteriota bacterium
GATTGCGACAGTTAACTCTTTGCCAGGGTGAGATTGTCCTTAACCAGCGTGTCTATCGTCCAATGGGCTATGCTTTCGTTACCGTAGAAGCAGAGTCTTCATCCATTACGCCATCGTTGCTAAATTTACAGGAGCAGAGCTACCGCATGTTGCCCGGCATTATTCAACCACAGCAGGTTCAACCCGATCATCAACCCTCTAACATGATTCCTAAGGCGACCCTCCAACAAGAGCCGCCAGATAAACCCGAAGAGGCTTGTGGCGTGTTTGGGATCTATGCTCCTGGAGAAGATGTTAGTAAACTGGCCTATTTTGGACTGTACGCTTTGCAACATCGCGGACAGGAATCCGCAGGCATTGCTACCTTTGATGGTGATCGCGTCTACGTCCATAAAGACATGGGACTAGTCTCCCAGGTTTTCACAGAGTCTATCCTGCAAAATTTGACGGGTACTCTTGCCATTGGCCACAACCGTTACTCCACCACAGGGTCTAGCCGAGTCGTTAATGCCCAACCTGCGCTAGCAGAAACTCCCATAGGCACCCTAGCTCTAGCCCACAATGGCAACTTGGTAAACGCTGCTGAACTGCGAGCAGAACTGTTGCAACAAAACTGCACGTTCGTCACTACCACTGATTCAGAATTGATTGCACTGGCGATCGCCGAAGCTGCTAAAACCACAGATGACTGGCTTAAGGCCGCTATAAAAGCCTTTCACCGGTGTCATGGAGCCTTCAGTCTAGTGATTGGCACTCCCCTTGGCATTATCGGCACCAGAGACCCTTACGGCATTCGTCCTCTGGTGATTGGTACCCTGCCTAGCACAAATGTTCCTGGAGACATCCACTACGTCTTGGCTTCAGAAACCTGCGCCCTTGACATTATTGGCGCAAACTATCTTCGCGACGTAGAACCTGGTGAGCTAGTGTGGATTACTGCCCAAGGACTGACTTCCTTTTACTGGAGCCAACCTCAACGCAAGCTGTGCATTTTCGAGATGATCTATTTCGCTCGTCCTGATAGCATCATGCACGACGAGTCGTTGTATAGCTATCGACTACGCATTGGTCAGCAACTAGCCAGGGAGGCTCCGGCAGAGGCAGACATTGTTGTGGGGGTTCCTGACTCTGGCATCCCTGCCAGCATTGGCTACTCGCAAGTTTCGGGTATTCCCTACGCCGAAGGGTTAATCAAGAATCGCTACGTGGGCCGCACATTTATTCAGCCAACCCAGGCCATGCGCGAGTCGGGTATTCGCATGAAGCTTAACCCCCTAAGGGATGTGTTAACCGGAAAGCGGTTAGTAATTGTGGACGATTCAATCGTCCGGGGCACCACTAGCCGTAAGCTGGTCAAAGCCTTGCGTGATGCGGGTGCAACCGAAATTCACATGCGTGTCTCATCTCCACCAGTCACCCACCCCTGCTTCTATGGCATCGATACAGATAATCAAGACCAACTCATTGGTGCCACCAAGTCAGTTGCCGAGATTGCTACTCAAATAGGAGTGGACTCCCTAGCCTACCTCAGTTGGGATGGAATGCTAGCAGCTACTCGCAGTAACCCCAACAGTTTCTGTTCAGCTTGCTTTACGGGCGACTATCCCATTTCCGTACCAGAACCTCTAAAACGGTCTAAACTAATGCTGGAAACGTGATTCTAGGCATCACTGACGGCATGGCACAACTTGAGTTACGACATCTTCATAAGAGCTACAGTCCAAAAGTGATTCCCGTCAAAGATTTTTCGGTCACTGTGGAAGACGGAGAGTTTTTAACGTTGCTAGGGCCGTCTGGCTGCGGTAAATCTACCCTGTTGCGGTTAATTGCTGGTCTAGAAGTCCCCACCCGTGGACAAATCATCATTGGTAACCGTGATGTTACACCCTTGGGGGCGAGCGATCGCAACATTGCCATGGTGTTCCAAAGCTATGCTCTTTATCCCCATATGACTGTCTATGCCAATATGGCCTCTGGCTTGCGGCTGCGGCAGGTACCAGAGGCCGACATTCAACAGCGTGTCCATGATATTGCCCAAATTTTAGGGTTGGAAGCATTGCTCGATCGTAAACCTAGTCAACTGTCTGGTGGGCAACGCCAACGAGTGGCTGTAGGTCGTGCCTTGGTGCGTCGTCCGGATGTATTTTTGCTCGATGAACCCCTGAGCAACCTGGATGCCTTACTGCGGGAGCGTGTTCGGGCAGAACTCAAGCAAGTGTTTGCTAGTCAAAATGCCCCTGTGGTCTATGTCACCCACGATCAAGTGGAAGCTATGACCCTCTCTAGCAGAGTTGCTGTGCTTTACGATGGCGATTTGCAGCAGCTTGACTCACCCCAGCAAATTTATAGCCGTCCTGCCAACCAATTTGTAGCTGGGTTTGTGGGTAGTCCGCAAATGAACTTGATCCCATTACCCTGTCAGCAAGGCTATGCCTACCTAGGTGACACTCGTATTCCACTACCCCCAGGGTTTAGCGCCCCAGAGCAGATCACCCTGGGTATTCGTCCAGAGCACGTGGAGCTGGCGATCGCCAACACTGATCCTTCTCAAACCATTGCCCTCTCAGGAAAAATTAGCTTGGTGGAAAACTTGGGCATTCAGACGCTCGTTAGTGTTCTGATGCCAACAAATTCTCAGGAATTTACAGCCATACGGGCATTGCTACCAGTTGATACTTACACTATTGGTGATACGATTGACCTATGTATTCCCCTACAAGCAATGCACTGGTTTGATGGGCAAACCGGCGATCGTCTGTTCTAGCTGAATTCCCCTAGTCAAAATCTCAGTCCACTAAACTTAGAACTTAACTTAAAACTTACATGTTGAAGGGACTGAAATAAGAGTCCAGACAAGACGTTTGATAGTGTTGTCTTATGTAGACAAACAGATTCCTGATTTTCTAATAACATTGAGGCAACCTTTAATCTAGATAGATTGTTGAGATAGCTCTCTGTGCAACGAGCTGACGATTCGTTGATGCAGATGGAGCAAGCCTTAAGCTAAGATTTTCCAGCGGTTTGTTCTATTTGGTTACTTCCATGACTGACACTCCCGATTTCTCTCCTGATGCAACTCCAGCGATCGCCGTCGATGATGTGCTGCTAGCCCTACGGCGAAAGCAAGGTAACTGGGTAACATGGGGAAAAGCTTGCTATTGGCTGCAAAAACAGGGCTACAATCCCCAAAAAATCTTT
Organism: Cyanobacteriota bacterium; assembly: GCA_025054735.1. Classification (NCBI taxonomy): domain Bacteria; kingdom Bacillati; phylum Cyanobacteriota; species Cyanobacteriota bacterium. The sequence continues at coordinate 3,199 of JANWZG010000072.1, forward strand.
GAAGAAACAGGCTTTGAACCCATAATCCAAAACCAAGTGATTGTAGGCGCTCAGGTTTATGCGTCGTTGGTGGCTGGCAATGCGAGCGATTTAGTCAAATCCCACTTTAGCCAACGGGGTAGTGATGTGCTGTACGAGTTTCGCATTCTGACTCAAGCAGAGCGAGTAGCAGCGGCTGAGTTTGCCCTGGAACGAGGTATGGACGCTGATGCTGCCCATGATTTGGCTAAGGCGTTTAAGGACTTGACGCGGCTTCCGGCATTGCCAGAGGGGTTTGTTAACCATCCAGGAGATGCGATCGCCTTTCAATGTTGGCAGTCTGCACGTCAGCAGAGTGATCTGCAAGAGCGTTCCCGACTGATTGCTAAGGGGTTACGCTTTGCCCACAGCGACACCGCTCGTCAAAAGCTAGAGCAATTGCTGACCAATGCCATCGGCACTAAACAGGTCACCACCCCGCGGATGCCCATCTATCGTGTTGAAGAGGAAACCGAACTGCCCAAAGTCATTCCGGTTGTGGGTAAATTTCCCCTGAGTGTAGTGGATCTGAATGCTGTGCCGATCGTGGATGAATTTACGGCCTTTGGTATTGTTAAATTTGACGGAGCAGCCGCTTGGGTAGCTGTGCCTAGCTGGCAAGTTGTTTTGCAATCTGAAGACACAATCGCTTTTCTCTGCAACGGTGGTGATTTGCCAACACCCCTACCTGAAGCCGATGAAGAAGTTTTAATCCTCGTGGATCGCACCCAGCGACAATGGAATAACCAGAGCTACTTCATTGTGGCTGATGAGAACGAACAGTTGATGATTACTTGGTTTGACCAGGAACCTGACGTTCCCCTACTGGGACGGGTTATTTTAGTACTGCGTCCCAAGCGCATTCTAGATGAAAGCCTGACTAAAGATCCGTGGCAACTGGAGGAATAGCTGACCTATGCGACGATCGGTTAATCAACGGGTAGCAACCTTTTGGGGGCTATTAGGTGCCTTGGTTGTGTTGTGGATTATGCGCGGCTTCAACCTGCTGGGATTCATGCCTAGCAGTATCATTTGGTTGCTGCTAATTGCAACCATCGGTCTGGCAATCTACAACATGCTGCATTACACCCGATATTGACACTCACAAGTAAGGTTATGCCCATTCTCCAAAAGCCAGCGACACAACCCACTAGTTCGTAGTAAGGACTTAAGTCCTTACTACAAGCTATCTGTAGCTTGAGTGAAGACTTCAGCCCTCACTTTAAAGCTGTACTAGAAAGCTGTACTAGTGCCATTGCCCCTAGTTCTGGAGTTTGGTCTGCGATCGCCAAATCCACCACGCAGCCAGACAGATCGTAGTATTGCCCACTAAGGTCATGGCAGCTTGCAGGGTTACTAGCCACTCTAGGGTGGGAGCATTGTCAAAAAAGTGCCACGTGCAGGCACACATTGCACTAACGAGAGCAGGCAACATGGCTATCGACAGGATACGCCACGAGCGATCGTTCTTGACATCGCCGTAGCTCCACACGAGCCAGATAGCCACAATCCACTCAATGACACTCGAGATGTGAATAATCCAAGTAGGAATCGAAAGGGCATGCATGTTGATTGTGAACTGGCAGCAACTAAGGATCAAAATCTACGGTAGAATAGCTGGGTTGTTTAGCCTTAGTATACTGCCGTTGAGCCAGTCTATTGAGTTACCGAAAGTGGACGATTTCCTGCAAGAGCTGGCAATGATTCAGCAAGTTAGCTCTAAGCGGATTGCCCTCTTGGGGTCTCGTCATGTGCCCCTCACCCATCAACACCTAATCGAAATGATGACCTATGCCTTAGTGCTGTCGGGTAATCGTGTTATTACCTCTGGCGCTACGGGCACTAACGCCGCAGTGATTCGAGGGGCTATGCGGGCAGACTCTAACCTGCTGACTGTAATTTTGCCTCAAAGTCTGAGCCGCCAACCCCGTGAGTCTCAAGAGCAGCTAGAACAAGTCATTCACCTAGTTGAAAGTCCTGAAAACGACAACTTATCCTTAGCAGAAGCTAGTTTCCTGTGCAACCAGGAGATTATCTCACGGTGCCAGCAACTGATTTGCTTTGCCTTTCACGATAGCCAAACCCTGCTGAGGACTTGTCAAGACGCTGAAGAGCAACGTAAAGTTGTGACGCTATTTTATTTTGATTAGTTTATTTTGATTAGGGTCTAATGGCGAGTTACTGGCTACGCGAACGATCGCTGCCAGGTTTGCGGACAAATCCTGCCGCTATTCCCCTGGTTGGGTTCCGCAGCCAGACATCAGGCTCGATTTCAAAGGCACAGGGTAATGGTGCAGACCAGCATAGTGCACTTTGGTCTGAAGACATAGGTTTGGGTGACCAATAGATAATGTCATTGGTGGTTTTTTGTACGATCGGACTTTGCTGCATAGGAGGTGGTAGCCATAGGCGAGGTGCAGCAGTGATGCCAATGCTGATAGTGACCATGCCGATGCTTCCATAGGTTGCTAATGTGAGTTGTTGTGAGTATCTAGCTGATACTTGAGCAGTCTTCTGGCACCAGCCTAGGAAATAACGACCTATCCACTGGTGAAATCCTAGAGCTAGGAACAGCGCCCCCATGAGGACGAGATAAGGAATTGTGAATCTAGGCATGGGTGAAGTTCTGAACAGAAACAGGAGACAACCCAATGCTGTTCCACTTAACCATAGGCAAATACGACGTATCTGGGGGTCTAGCCACCAAAGAACACTCAAAGCTAGCACTAACCAACTAATGCTTCCGATACCGATCAGTTTGTGGACAGGGCTTTGACGAAACCAAGCCCACATGGCCCATAACCATGACTGCAGGGTAGTAGGGGCATTTTGCCCTTGAAACCATTTGGTAACGCTATGGGTACTCTCGGCTACAGCTTTTGCATAATCAGATGCAGGAGACCACGGTAACTCCAAGCACAATAGATTCGAGGGATATAACGGACAACCTGAGGTGATGATGTTGGAGGCTAGCATAGGGGCAATGATTAGTGACAACAGTGCTATTCCTAGCAGCGATCGTCGCCACGTGAACTGGCCTTGCCCTAGCCAAAAGCAACTAGCAATGACGACTAGGGGAATGGCAACTAGTTTCATAGTCATGGCCCCTGCTGCTAGCAGTAGGGGTATGGCTGGGTTAGCGGTAGATGATGTCGGTGATTGCAGGCATACAACCATAGCCCAAGCTGTCAGACCCACTAGTACCATCACAGGCAAATCAGGTGATGCGGATATCAAAATTACTGAGAATAGGGAATAGACCAACGTAAGGGTCAGTATCATGGCTAAGTACAGCACTAAGAACCAATCGCTTAACTGTGCCTTGGGCCGACTACAGTGATGTAGACCAACCCACAAGCTCAAAACGGCGCTTAGGACAACAAAGCCATTGGCGATCGCGGCTGCTCGTGCTCCTAACACAGGTGGATTGAACGGTGCTGCCAAAGCAAACCAAGAGGAGCCAAACCCATAGTGACTGAATAGGAGCGCCACACCTGGAACCGTGCCATAGTTAGCCAACCACTGGATAGACCCGTAATGGTACAGCCCTGTATCAATCCAAGTGACTGGGTGAGTTGTCAGGGCTGCTAATACAGTGGCTATGCCAACTCCTAGAGCCAGCCGCCGAATTGAAAGGTGTTGCTTGAGTGCCAAAAGCTGGTTACGGTTGTGGGGCGATCGTAAAGCCAGCGCCACTAGTCCTGCAGTGACAAGACCACCAACAACAGGAGACAACGGTACAACTAAGGCCGTTGCTTGCAGAGATACAGCAAGGATGATTAGGCCCAGCCAAAGTGCTGCAATCCCTCGATCACCTATGCGTGCAAAACCTACTTGAGCATCAGAGACTTGGGAATTGCCGGAAACCTTGGGGTTGCTCAAAGAGTCAGCACCTGGCACCGTCGGTCGCTCACCACAATCAGTACTAATGCTTGCTAGGCCGACCTGTAGGCTAGTTAGAGCCGCAGTGCCAATTATTTCACAAACAACAACTAGGATGACCCAAGCCAGCAAAAAATACAGCATAGTGCAGTATAGTATCGAGATGCCTTCATTGTGGAATTTTCAAACTGTATCATCCGCGATCGTAGAACTCTCTCACTCCCCCTCTAGCTATTGTTTTACTCGGATGTTTCACCCCTGCCTACCCTAGGCACAGATAGCGAGGCCAGTGGCTGGGTCAAACAGATGAATGCGCTCAGGAGCAACTGTCAACCCTAGGATGTCACCCTCGTTGACAGTAGCGTCAGGATGGAGGCGCACCTGCAATCTACTGGCCTCAGCGCCTGGCGTGTCAACTAGCACTACGGTCAAAAAGGTCTCGCTCCCCAAAGCTTCTACCCGTTGCACCTGCACCTTCAGAGCATTTGCTGTGGCTCGTCCCACTTGCCAATGTTCTGGACGAACACCTAGGGTAACTGTGCTGCCAATGTAAGAAGCTATAGCTGGTTGCCAGTGATCGGGCAGGGTAAGAGTAACGCCATAATGAGCGATCGTTGTAGCTGTAGTTACCTGCACAGGCAGAAAATTCATTGGGGGTGAGCCGATGAAGCCAGCGACGTATTGGTTAGCGGGGTGATTGTACAGCTCCAGCGGATGAGCAACCTGCTGGATTTGCCCTGCGTGCATGACAGCAATGCGATCGCCCATCGTCATGGCTTCCACTTGGTCATGGGTGACATAAATAGTAGTGATTCCTAGTTGTCGCTGCAAGTTCACAATTTGAGCACGGGTCTCTGTCCGCAATTGAGCATCCAGATTTGAAAGTGGCTCATCCATTAAAAACACGGCTGGGTTGCGAGCCATCGCCCGCCCTAGGGCTACTCGTTGCTTTTGTCCACCAGAAAGTTGCCGAGGAAAGCGTTGCAACAGGTCATCAATCTGCAACATTTTTGCCACTGTTCGGACCCGTTGATCGATCGCTCGCTCTTGGGCAGACCAGTAGCGCCATCCTTTAGGCAACGGACGGGTGATGCTCGTGAGGAAAGCGTCTACCCATCTGAGTGAGGTTCCTGACTCGGAAGCAGCGACACCTGCACGGCGCAACCCGAAGGCCAAGTTGTCATACACTCGCATATGGGGATAGAGAGCATAGTTTTGGAACACCATGGCGATATTTCGGTCTTTGGGCGGCAGGTCGTTTAAGCGGCGATCGCCCATCCAAATGTTGCCTGCTGTTACACTCTCTAGGCCAGCAATCAGCCGCAGTAGGGTGCTTTTGCCACAGCCAGAGGCCCCCACCAGTACCATAAATTCGCCATCCTCAATAGTTAGGTTGATGTTGCGCAATACAGGCACCTGATGATGGTCATGGGCACTAGCTTGCTGACGATCAGCCTCGTTACTGAGCTGTTGGCGATCGTGGGCAAAGCTTTTATAAACTGTTTCAAGCACTATTGAAGCCACGGGGTTTGCAGCATCCTTTACAACGCATTACCTAGTGTACGGTACCCCAGTTCCCAGGAAACTTCCTGACGCTAAAATTCGCCGTCCCTCCCTTTGCTCTCTTCCCCGCAAAAACCTAAATTTGGTCAGGATCCAGTCCCTGGCTGCGCAGGAGAGCTGCTAGTCGATCAGCCCGCTGGCGTTCTGCTTCGGCCCGTTGATGCTCCATCTCAGCCCATTGTGCAAGTTCCGATGCCGTCAATAGCCGCTCTCCAGTTTGGGCATTCTCCAGCACTACTTGTCCATCCTGCAAGCTGATCCACAACCCCAATACGCGAGAGAGAATCCGTCCATTCTCGTCAGGGGTAATAGGCTGATAGACGCTAGGCGCAACCAAGCGGTACCCAAGCACCTCTTCCCAGGTTTGTTGGCGACACTTCCGCCGATCGAAAATGATGTATTCCTGCACCTGAGCTTGGGCATAGTGCTGTACTTTAGTTTCTCGATCCACATGGCGATAGCGAGGGGACACGACTTCCATGATGACTGCTGGACGCACGCCCTCTTCCGCCACATCAAAGCTAGAACGATCGCGCTCTGGTTCTTTTACATTGAACACTACGGCAACGTCGGGGCAGTGATTCCCTAGGTCAATATCCCATTGGAAGGACAAATCGCCATAAACGCAAGTATTCGGCTGGTGCTGGAACCAGCGTTTAAGGAGGTCTTTGAGGGTGCTGACGATGCGATCGTGAAACGTGTCAATAGGCAAGTGGTCACCTTCCCTAGGATGTAAAAACTCTGCGTCAGTTAGAGGTGTCCAGATAATCTCCTGGGTGCCATCAGGATGCTCAATCCATTCTTCATGCCAACCAGTTTCAGCAAAGTTAGGCTTGTCCGATGGAGTGGGTGTCGAGTTCGAGTTTTGGAGATTGGCGATCGTTGGAGTCATACTCTACATCAACCCTGGAGTGGACTAGAGAATCAAGCTGGGATGAGCAATAAGTATCCTGATCATACTGGATTACAGTTGCTCCTGGGGAATGCCGCTACTGTAGCAGTGGCATCTCGCAAGTGCAAGGGGTGGTAGGCTTGCCTGATTCAGAACATCCTATGCCCTAGGACTGCTATCTGGAATGGCTGCAAGTTTCTAGAAACCTGTTGTCACAATGGACTATTGCTGGAGTTGTTGACGGATCCAATGACGCAGCTTAACTTCGGCAGCGACCTCATCGCGCCATGCTAGTTCTAGAAACTGATAGAGATCGGTTTTGCTCACTAGTGGAAAGGTAGGGGAGCGATCGCACTCCACATAGGCTCCCGCAGTTAACTGCAAAATCTGTAACTCTCGTCCATTAAACCGCCAGAACTCTGCTACTCCCATGCTGGCGTAGAGGGCATTTTTATTCAGGTCGCTGTTGGTAATATCCACTTCCACCACCAGATCAGGAGCTGGATCCACGCTTAAGTCCACTTCATGATCGGCAACTAGGGAATAGTTTTGGATGTAGTAGCCATTGTCAGGCTCAGCACTCTTGAGCAAATCTTCCCGATCAAGGGTAGTTGATCCCATCGTTTTTAGCTTCATGCCCATTTCAGTCACAAGAATTAAAATAAAGCGCTCGATTAGACGAGCAGAGCGTTCATGGGCTTCTAGGGGCATAGTGATTTCTAACAGGCCATTGTCGTAAGTAAAGCGGGCGCGGGTATGGGCAGTCAACAGGGCCTGAATTTGCTTGAATGCTTGCCAGTCAAGACCACAAAAGGTGATGCGCTTTTCACCGATCGGCTTGGGGGGAGCTTCTATCAACATCATTGTCGTTACCACTCACATGCTGCTAAGGCGGATGCCTCTATTGTCTACGATCGCGCCCAGTTGAGACTCAACTCAGGTTATGCGATTCTGTATCATGCCCTGCTCCTAGGTTCTACCCGAATGACTAATCCATGTAGAAACCAGCGATAATGTCCCTAACTGACTAGATACCGAGCTGTAACCTGTGAATGACCATAAGCGAATTTTTGTAACTGGTGCCAGTGGTTGTATTGGGCACTATATCTGCAACCAACTGATTCACCACACCACCCATGATCTGTACCTGCTGGTGCGGAACCCAGCCAAGCTGAAGCTAGAGTTTGATCGCCCTGGTGTCACTGTGCTGGAGGGCAACATGCGGGACATCGAGCATTTTGCAGACCTGCTCAAGACCATCAATGTAGCAATTTTAACAGCAACAGCCTGGGGTGATCCCCAGGAAACAACGGACATTAACATCACCAAAACCCTACGGTTGATGAATTTATTGGATCCAGTAGTCTGTGAACAGGTTCTCTACTTTTCCACTGCTAGCATTCTCAACCACGAGAACCAACTGTTGCCAGAAGCTTGGGAACTAGGCACTGATTACATTCGCTCTAAGTATGAGTGCTACACCAAGTTGCCTCAGCTAGCGATCGCTCCTAAGATTACAGTGCTACTGCCGACTCTAGTGTTTGGCGGCGATGAAACGATGCCTTACTCCCATTTATCCTCTGGGCTGGCGGAAGTGGTGAAATGGATGCCTCTCATCCGCTTCTTTGGCACTGAAGGCAGCTTGCACTTTATCCATGCCCAAGACATTGCTACGATCGTGACCTACTTGGTAGACAATCCTCCAGAAGAGCCGCGCCTGCAACAGATGGTGCTGGGTAACCCGCGCTTGAGTGTCAATGAGACGATCGAGCAATTTTGTAACTACTTGAACCTCAGGATTTATTTTCGCTTGCCCCTTACCCTGTGGTTTGCCAACATCATCATTAAGCTATTTCGCCTACAAATGGCAGCGTGGGACTACTTCAGCCTCAACTACCGCCATTTTTACTACAAGGATCCTGTCAGTCCAGCCCTGTTGGGCCTTCCTGCCTATTGTCCTACCTTGGCAGATGTGCTAAGAGCTACGGGTATTCCCCCTGGCAACGATAAGGGTAAACACTGGCGCAGATGAGGGAAC
>JANWZG010000073.1 GCA_025054735.1 Cyanobacteriota bacterium
GATCGCTGGGCTTCTGATGTTGCCCACGAGCTAAAAACGCCCCTCACGTCCATTCGCTTAGTAGCTGAAACCTTGCAAGCCCGATTAGACCCACCGCTACGAGCTTGGGTTGATCGTCTAATTAACGAGGTGATTCGGCTTAGCAACCTTGTGCAAGACTTGTTAGATCTCAGTCAACTCCAGACGAATGCCCCAGCCCGTTTAACCCTAAAACCAGTGAATCTAGCTGAGCTAGTCCAGTCAGCTTGGCTCAGCTTAGAGCTACTAGCCCGGAAGAAACATATCACCTTAAACTACGTGGGTGCTAATCCTGCCATCATTTATGCTGACGAACCCCGCCTCTATCGTGTGCTTATTAACCTGTTGGATAACGGCATTAAATACAGCCCGCCCCGCCAGAGCATTCAAGTTAATGTCAAATTTTGTGATGCCCAAGCAGTCTGTTGTTCTCCCTCAAGTTCTTCTCACTTGGAGACAGACAAGCGTCAAGACAAGGAGCATACTGGTTTAGCTACCTATGACGAGCAGCCCTTGCAGGATCAGCATGTCTGCCTTGACGTTATTGATGCGGGGCCTGGATTTCAAGAGCAGGATTTGCCCTATGTGTTTGATCGCTTTTATCAGGCAGACTTATCGCGTACTCGCTCCAGTAAACATGGCTCCTCATCAGCACTTGCTAGTGACTCTACTCCCGAATACTTGTTGGGCAGCAGCGGCCTGGGATTAGCGATCGTCCGCCAGATTGTAGAGGCCCACCATGGGACAGTCAGGGCCAGCAACCATCCTGAAACAGGCGGCGCTTGGCTACAAGTCCTTTTACCTTGTCACCCTCCTGCTGCATCAGAGTTACCAAATCCAGCTAAGTAGTGACTAGAAGCACTGCCCATCAAAGTCAAAACTCCTATTGCACTCAAATTACACTCAGGAACTGTACTCAGGATAGAGTGCGTTTCAGTCGCTGCTGAACGGCTAGCACCACAACTACATCAAAACCTAGCAATGCTAACAAGGCCGTACCCATGGTCACTGCTCCAAATGGTGCTGTCATCACAACGCTGGCGAGGTTCCAGTCATGATGCAGGTAGAGATACCGAATTGGTTCAATCGCATAGCTTAGGGGATTAAGGCTAGCAACCCACTGTAACCACCTGGGCATGAAGTCAAGTGGCGCTAGAGCAGTGCTAGAAAACAGTAATGGCAAGTTAGTGACAAAGATAACAGCAATCAGCTCAATGTGACCGGGCAGTGCGAATGCAAGTCCTAAGCTGAGAGCGGTAACCCCAAATACCATCAGCAAGATAATGCCCACTAGCACAGCTAAACCCTGAGGATTGGGAAGCCCTGACCCCAAGACTGCCCCTGTAATCACAATCATTAGGGTTTGCACCATGCTTAGGGTAGTAATAAAGATAGCGGATGCCAAGACAATAGAGAATCGAGATACCAGTGGAGCCACAAGTAAGCGGTTGAGGAAACCAAATTCTCGATCGAACATAACGGGTAATCCAGCATTCAGTGCCCCGGCAAATGCTGTAAACACAATTACCCCTGCCCCCAGAAACTGGGCATAGTTCTGGCTGTCACCAAACAAGCCCGCAGGTGCGTTTTGAAACAATGCTCCGAATAAAATCAGCCACATCAAGGGCTGAATAATGCCCGCTATCAAGGTTGAAGGGCGGCGCTGAAGCTGAATAAAGAGGCGACGAGTCAAGGCAGTAGTTTCTTGCAGAAAAGCCTGCAACTCAGAGGGCTGAGGTGCGATCGCAGCTTCATCTACTGCCACAGGACGAGGGGGAATCAGTGTTGAACTCATAATACTTCTTTGGTTATGAACTGGTATGAACTAATAGATATACTGCTAAACACTAAGGCGAGGTCGAAATTGAGTACTGATGCATGAGCATACCCATGAACAAGACAGCCATTCAATCGACTGGTATCTGTCTGTAAAGACATTAGCGCATAGCCTGTTTCTTCTCGGCTTTTAGGTCACGACTACTCGATGCAGCCAACTCAGCATCCAACAATGTCCGCCCTGTTGCTGCCAAGTAAACATCGTCTAAACTAGGCCGGGACTGAGCAATGCCAAAAGTCGGCAAGTTAGCATTTCGTAGCGTTTGTTGAATGATTGCCAATGCTTCAGGGTCAGATTTCACCACAAGGTTGAGAGAATTTCCCTGAGCCGCGTTGATAATAACCTCCTGTACACAGGGCAAGGCTTGCAGCAGCTCTTTCGCCTGCTCTGCTTCCGACAACGGTGAAAATTCTCGAATCCGCAGGGTGATGCGATCGCCCCCTACTTTATCCTTCAGCTCACTGGGTGTGCCTACGGCAATGACTGAGCCGCGATCGATAATAGCAACATGATCTGCCAGAGCATCTACCTCTTCTAGGTAATGACTAGTAAGCAACACAGCCACCCCTTGATCTCGCAACTGACGCAAAAAGTCCCACACGACTACACGGCTTTCGATATCTAGACCTACTGTCGGCTCGTCCAGTACCAACACATCTGGCTGATGCAGTAATCCAGCCGCCAAATCTAGCCGCTTGCGCAACCCACCCGAATAAGTGCCTGTTTTTTTGTCAGCATAGTCCGTCAAGCCCAACATCGACAGCATTAAATCTATGCGCTGAGCAGCAACAGTCCTGGGGATGTGATACAAATCTGCTTGAAACTGCAACAGCTCTCGACCAGTTAGGATTTTGTCAAGAGCCACTTCCTGAGCCACATATCCTAGCTTGCGACGAGCAGCCCGCGGATCTTTGAGAACAGAAATCCCAGAAACCTCTATCTCCCCAGCATCAGGAGTGGTTAGGGTACAAAGACAACGCAGTGTCGTTGTTTTCCCAGCACCATTAGGCCCCAATAACCCAAAAATTTCTCCAGGTTCAACTTGCAGAGATACGTCCTTAACAGCAGTCACAGAGCCATATCGCTTCTGGAGATTTTGAACTAGCACTGCGGAACCCATATTTGCATTACCTGTTGGATTAGAAACTACACAAATCTACACAGACTGCATACACCATCATTGTAATACTCCGACTAGATGGCGATCGTACCAGATGGACATTAGCGAAGGGATTGTTATTAGTGCCACGAAAATTTAGCAAATGTTTACATGGTACTATCCAGAGGCATAGAACGATGGCCATCTTACAATCCCTATCATGTGTGTAAAGGACTTTTGCTAATGACTCCAGACTATGTTTTACAGCAGTTGAACTGGCGCTACGCTACTAAAAAGTTTGACCCTACAAAGATCATTCCTGATGATGTATGGGCAGTCTTAGAGCAGAGTTTGGTCTTGGCACCATCATCCTTTGGTCTTCAGCCTTGGAAGTTTATCGTGGTGAAGAATCCAGACATTCGCCGTCAGTTGGTTGAACATTCATGGGGACAAACCCAGGTGGTAGATGCATCTCACTTAGTGGTGCTTGCAATCAAAAAAAATGTTGGGACAGCCGACGTTGATCGCTACATTGCCCGCATGGCTGATGTGCAGCAGGTGCCTGTAGAGAATCTGGAAAAATTTGCCGCTATGGTTAAGGGCTTCTTAACTACACCACCCTATCCTCTGGATCTAGATGCATGGTCAGCTCGACAAGTTTACATTGCACTGGGGCAATTTATGACCTGTGCAGCCATGTTAAATGTTGATACTTGCCCCATGGAAGGCTTTATCCCCAGTAAGTATGACGAGATCCTAGACTTGCCAGCCCAGGGATACACAGCCGTGGTTGTCTGTCCTGCTGGTTATCGAGCAGAGGATGATAAATCTGCGGCTAGACCCAAAGTACGCTATCCCAAGGATGATGTCATTCAGTACGTAATCTAGTGCTTATTTGGGTAACGGATAATCCTAAAACGGTAATGATTTTCTGGGAAGGGTATGGGGGAACCTTCCCACAAGGGTAGCTAGCTCCCCAGTTAGAGCCTTTATCACTATCTATGTATCAATATTGCCATGGAGAGGTGCTCCAGGCCTTGCCTAGTGTCATGCTGGCTTTTAGACTTGCAGGATTTTAGCTTTGCGGTACGAATGCCCTGAAGCTCAACAAAAAGGCTTGATCAGCCTGTAGTTGTAGCTCTCCTCACCATGGCTCATGGGTAGTGCCAGTAAGTAACTTTGTATTGGTCACAATCATTTACCCTGCAAAGTCGCTACAACGTAACGCTAATGCTCCAAAAGCCAGCGACGTAGCCCACTGGTTTGTAGTCATAGTGTGGAGAAAGGGTATAAGTCCGGCCTAATAATGTCTATTTGGAAGTTTTTGTTAGGAAATCTACATCTTGATTTACAATTCTTAAGCAAATCCAAGAAACAAGCCGCATTTCTGAGGAACGATCGCCAAGGCTGTTGACATTCCTTAATGTGTTAAGGCCAAGCAGTTGCGGTTTACTGGCTTTTGGCGCTCGGTTCTATACTTATCGCCTGTAACTAGATAGGATGGAGCCTAAACTATGGCAATTACTCTTGAGTCAGCACGAAATATTTTCCCCAGCACTCTGTCTGCTGATGTTGTGCCTGCTATTATTGCCCGCTTCAATCAACTAACGCCTGAAGATCAGCTTGCATGGATTTGGTTTGCCTATCTTGAGATGGGTAAGACGATTACGGTTGCCGCTCCAGGTGCAGCGAACATGCAGTTTGCTGAGCCTATATTGAACCAGATTCGGCAAATGACCAAGCGAGAGCAAGCTCAAGTTATGTTTGACTTGGCTAACCGAGCAGATACTCCCATTTGTCGTACTTACTCCACATGGTCACCCAATATCAAATTGGGCTTCTGGTATCAGTTGGGTGAGTGGATGGAGCAAGGTATTGTGGCACCTGTTCCTAAGGACTATAGACTCTCTGCTAACGCATCGGCAGTGCTGCAATCAGTCAAGGAGCTAGATCCTGGTCAGCAGATTACGGTACTGCGTAGTGTTGTGGTTGATATGGGATTTGACCCCAGCAAGATGGGCAACTACACTCGTGTAGTTGAGCCAGCCGTTGTTCCTAAGGATTTGTATCAGCGTACTTCAGTCGCTATCGAGGGTGTAACTAATCAAACAGTGCTAGATTACATGAACAACCTCAACGCTAACGACTTTGAGGCGTTGATTGAACTGTTTACACCCGATGGTGCTCTGCAACCTCCCTTCCAGCGTCCGATCGTAGGCAAGGATAACATCTTCCGGTTTTTCCGAGAAGAGTGTCAAAACCTAAACCTGATTCCAGAGCGCGGTGTGGTAGAACCTGCGGAGGATGGCTATACTCAAATTAAGGTGACTGGCAAAGTGCAAACTCCTTGGTTTGGTGCTAGCGTTGGCATGAACATAGCATGGCGTTTCTTGCTTACTCCTGAAAACAAGATCTTCTTTGTGGCGATCGACCTGTTGGCATCTCCCAAAGAGCTGTTGAATTTAGCTCGCTAGCATCAGCTTGATTGTGTAATCTGGCTAGCACTACCGCCTGCGTCTGGGTAGGCACTCATGGTTGTGCAGTTGTAGCCTTGACCATCAAATGCTCCTTAAACATGCCTTAAGTTACGAGCGCTCTTTTTGCAAGGGCGCTTATTTTATAGAAAAATAACTGTTCAGTTAGGTAGCAAATCATCTTGCATAACACTATAGGAAACACTATTATTGACATTAGATGTACTAATAAGACTGCTTGTTCAGCAGGCAACTTTCACGATATTTCAAACTGTTGATAGTGAACTGCAGCAATTGAACGCTAATGAGGTTTTGTTGGCTAAATGCCATGCTCATGCTGTTCAAATAGCTGTCAACGGACGATCGTATTGTCTTTTAGTATGTCTGAATTCTCTGTAAATTCTTTGTGTAAATGGTTTTGATTTGGCGATGCAAGGTTCTGATAATAACGAGTGGTCTGCAGTAGAGGAAACTGTTGCGAAAACTGCTTTTGAGCGAGCTTATCAACGAGAAATCAATGCACTAGTTAAGGATGTAAGGGAACGAGCCAGTACGATTTCTGAGCTGAACGATCTATGGCGTTTACATGATTTCTTGAGTGCTAGACGGCATGAGATTGATGGCAAGTATGACTATCAATATCCTATGTTGCTGTTTGTATTTGCCAATCTAGTAAAGGAGGGATGGCTGCGCCTAGATGAACTAGAGGGGCTGCATCAAGACAAACTTACTAAGATTGGTGCCCTTGCTCGCATGTAGGGCGATTCCCTAATTCCTAATATGGCTTAATATCCAATCCATAGGGTTATGGGCTAAACACTCGGTATGATAGAGACCTCTGAGCACCTGCTACTAGCAATTCGAGGGAGGTCATGATTATGCCGATCGCCACAATTAATCCTGCGACGGGAGAGACTGTTAAGGTTTTTACACCCATTACCGCCGCAGAGTTGGAAGCAAGGTTATCTTTAGCAGCACAGGCGTTTCAAGTCTATCGTCATACTAGCCTAGCAGAGCGTTCAGCCTGGCTACACCAAGTTGCTCAGCATCTAGAAGACAACCGCCAAACCTATGCTGCCCTAATGACCCTAGAAATGGGCAAACCGATCAAGGCTGCGATCGCCGAGGTGGAAAAGTCTGCATGGGTATGTCGGTTTTACGCTGATCAAGCGGCGGACTTCTTAGCTCCCATCCCAGTGAGTACCGATGCCAGTCGTAGTTTTGTGTGTCATCAGCCTCTAGGGGTAATATTGGCGGTCATGCCGTGGAATTTTCCCTTCTGGCAAGTGTTTCGGTTTGCGGCACCAGCGCTGATGGCAGGCAATGTGGGTATTCTAAAACACGCTTCTAATGTACCCCAATCGGCCTTGGCGATTGAGGCAATTTTTCAGCAGGCTGGGCTTCCTCGTGGTGTGTTTCAGACCCTATTAGTGGGGGCTGATCAGGTAGCAGCCATCGTGGCTGACGATCGCGTAAAGGCCGCTACTCTGACCGGGAGCGAAGCGGCTGGAGCTAGCCTTGCAGCAGCGGCGGGTAAAGCGCTGAAGAAAACAGTCCTAGAACTAGGCGGTAGTGATCCGTTCATTGTGCTAGCCAGCGCTGACCTGGAACAAGCTATTGACACAGCAGTTACTGCTCGCATGTTGAATAATGGCCAATCCTGTATTGCAGCCAAGCGGTTTATTGTCCAAGAAGCGATCGCTGACACGTTCATCCAGGGACTACAAGCCAAATTTCAAGCCCTGAAGATTGGAGATCCAATGCAACCAGACACTGACATTGGCCCCTTAGCGTCACCTGCTATCCTCAAAGACTTGGATGATCAAGTGCAGCAATGTCTGCAAATGGGAGCCACTGCTATCGTAGGTGGTTGTCCGGTGGCCAGTGATCAACTCCCGGAAGCGCTCCGTCACGGCAACTTCTACGCTCCTACCATCCTGATCGACCTACCTCTTGAATCTCCGGCCTACCATGAGGAGTTTTTCGGCCCAGTTGCCCTTGTGTTTCGGGTACCCGACCTAGATAGCGCCATTCAGCTTGCCAATAGCACAGCTTTCGGTCTAGGGGCCAGTGCTTGGACAACTAACGAAGCTGAAGTGCAACGCCTGATTGCTGAATTGGAGTCAGGTTGTGTGTTCATCAATGGTATGGTGAAGTCGGATCCTCGGTTACCCTTTGGTGGCATTAAGCGATCAGGCTACGGACGAGAGCTAGGACAACAGGGCATCTATGAATTTGTGAACATTAAAACCGTCTGGATCAAGTAGCTCTGGAAACTCAAAATTCCTATGCAACATTACATTTCCCCGCGCTTTCTGGACAAAGTTGCGGTGCATATTACCAAAAACTACCTAACGTTACCTGGTGTACGAGTGCCCCTAATTTTGGGGATTCATGGCCGCAAGGGTGAGGGCAAGTCTTATCAGTGTGAGCTAGTGTTTGAACGCATGGGCATTGAGGCTGTGCGTATGTCAGCCGGGGAGTTAGAAAGTCCTGATGCTGGAGATCCTTCGCGGTTGATTCGCCTGCGTTATCGAGAAGCCGCAGAGCTGATTCGAGTCCGGGGCCAAATGGCGGTGTTGATGATTAATGATCTAGATGCAGGTGCAGGCAGACTGGATCGCACCACGCAATATACCGTCAATACTCAGCTTGTGCATGGCACCTTGATGAATATTGCTGACAACCCCACCAACGTGCAGCTTCCTGGTAGCTATGATGAAACGCCGTTACATCGAGTACCTATTTTGGTGACAGGTAACGACTTTTCAACCCTGTACGCACCGCTAGTTCGTGACGGCCGCATGGAAAAGTTTTACTGGGAGCCAGATCGCAACGATCGCATCGGCATTGTGGGGGGCATTTTTGGCGGTGATTTGTCTTCCCAAGAAGTAGCACAGCTTGTGGATGCCTTTCCTAACCAAGCAATCGACTTTTTCAGTGCTCTCCGCGCTCGTCTCTATGATGAACAGATTCGCCAGTTCATTCATCAAGTTGGTATCGAAAAAGTCTCGAAGCGTTTAGTCAACAGTGTTGATCGTCCCCCAGAATTTACTCCGCCTGATGTAAGCTTGCCTCGGTTGTTAGCCTTTGGCCAGCAAATGGTGCAGGAGCAAGACTGGATCCAGAATACTCGTCTAATGGAAGAGTATCTGTCTCGTGCCGTGCGAGACCGTGGTTCATCCCCTAGTTCAACGGCTGCCCCTAAGTTAGGAGGACGACAACGTGCTTATGCTCGTGATCACCAGGATGTAAACTCACCAATAGTTAAACCTGGGGAAGCAACTTTGCCAGTCGGCTCTTTGTCATCCAATGGCACGACTGCCCTTGATGCAGAAACTTTAAAGCAACTCCGTCAACTACTCGCCAACGGCTACCGCCTTGGCATTGAATATGTAGATCAGCGTCGATTTCGGACTAATTCTTGGCAAAACTATGCAACGGTGACTGGGGGAGAACAGATGGCGATCGCGACTCTAGAAGCTTGTCTGAGTGAGCATCCCCAAGACTATGTGCGCTTAGTTGCCATTGAGCCAAAGGCTCGCCGTCGCCTCAGCGAGGTTATCATTCAACGACCCCGTTAATGGTGCAGTCCTGCTACGTAAGTTCTTGGTTACGCAGCAATGCCGCTACCTGTCAAATACAGCAGCGCCATACGAATTGCTACTCCACTGGTGACTTGTTGAGAGATCAGGCTAATTGAGGGATCATCCATTAAGGCTGAACTGATTTCCACTCCTCGATTAACTGGCCCAGGATGCAAAACTTTCACCGTTGGTTTACAGCAACGCAGGCGATCGTGGGTAATGCCAAAGGTTTGATGGTAATCGCGTAAGCTAGGTAGCAATTGTTCCGTCATGCGCTCTCGCTGGAGCCGCAATGTCATCACAAAATCAGCATCTTCCAAGGCTGGTGGCAATGACCAGTGAAGATAGAGGCGACGAGATGATGGATAGGCGATACTAGCATTTTCCTGATTAGTTTCCAGATACTGAGCAAACCACTGAGGCAACAGGGTTGGTGGTGCTGCTAGATGAACTTCCGCGCCACCCATGGTCAGACTCCACAAGTTGGAGCGGGCAACGCGGGAATGGAGAATATCCCCCACGATCGCGATTTTTTTACCCTCTAGCAAGGATAAGCGAGGATTTTTGGGATCCAATATAGTGCAAATGGTGAACAAATCTAGGAGAGCTTGGGAAGGATGCTCATGCTGTCCGTCACCTGCATTTAAGATGCTGACATGGGTGCCTTGACGTTCCATTTCACGGGCGATCGCTTGGGGTACCCCTGCGTCTCGATGGCGAACCACCATAATATCTGCCCCCATCGCCAGATAGGTGAGGGCAGTATCCAGAATAGTCTCCCCCTTGGTCAAAGATGATGTTCCCGGAGCAAAGTTGAGGGTATCTGCTGAGAGGCGCTTAGCTGCTAGCTCGAAACTATTGCGGGTGCGAGTTGATGACTCGAAAAACAAATTTGCAACAACCTGACCCTGAAGTGCAGGTACTTTCTTAGTAGGACGGGATAGTACTTCCTGAAAGCTTGCTGCCGTTTGCAATACGGTATCGTAGTCGCTGGGGGTAAATGTGGCTAGGGACAGAATATGGCGGTGAGTCCAATTAGGAGACATAGTTAGAGTTAGATGGCTCTGGGTTGCTAGATTTTCGGTGACGGCGTTCATCTAGCCACTGTTGCAGGATAATAGCTGCTGCCTTGCGATCGACTTCGCCCTTATACCGACTAGGAGATATTCCTGCCGATCGCAGCATCTCTTCAGCCTGGACACTAGTCAGCCGCTCATCCACGTAGTCAACAGGGAGTTTAAGCGCGGCTGCTAGACTAGTTGCCGTTTTTTGCACCTGTTTTGCCTGAGAACCTAACTCGCCTGCCATTGTATAGGGCAGTCCTACAACCAGCACTTGAACATTGCGCTCTGTCACGATTTGCTGCAGCTCAGTTACTAACTGGGCAAAAGATCGGCGATGAATGGTAGTGATGCCAGTAGCAATTAGGCCGGTACCATCGCAACCAGCCACCCCCACTCGCTTCTTGCCAATGTCTAAGCCCAATGCCGACAAAAATTGCCCAGCCATGATAGGTGTCTCCCTACATGGACATGCTAGTTAGGTAGTCACTTAGGGGTGGCTAACCAACCAGCACTCAAAACAACCGTAATCCCCATAAATAGGATGCTTAGTGTCCAGGTGACCCGGTTAAGGGTTGTTTCAGCACTCTTGGTACTAGTAAACAGTTGAGCCTGTCCGCCAATGCCACCTAGTCCGTCACCTTTGGGACTGTGGAGTAGCACTAGCACAATTAGGCCGATCGCAGAAACTGTCCAAACAAATTCGAGGATTTGAG
This sequence comes from Cyanobacteriota bacterium, assembly GCA_025054735.1. Classification (NCBI taxonomy): domain Bacteria; kingdom Bacillati; phylum Cyanobacteriota; species Cyanobacteriota bacterium. The sequence goes on from JANWZG010000073.1 coordinate 10,793, forward strand.
TTAAGGTCATAACTTGTAATCACAATTCGCTATTAGGTTTTGTGGCTAGTCGTATGGTTGAAATTACCCATGCTTAGGTAAAAAACGATCAACAACCTGATGGAACCAGGAGTTACAGCCCAACTTTCACGGGTGTGCGGTTAGCACGGAAGTCAACCAGAGATGGTTCGATCAAGGAACGACCAGTCATTTCTGGGGGCTGAGGCAACTGTAAAATATGCAAAATAGTTGGGGCAATGTCGGCTAACCGACCATCTTTGCGCAACTTTAGATCAGTGCCATGACCAGGGATTTTACGCCCCTCTCCTTCTACCACAATAAACGGAACGGGGTTCGTTGTGTGTGCTGTCCAAGGATTGCCTTGCTCATCGCGCATGTATTCAGCGTTGCCATGATCGGCTGTGATGATAGCAGTTCCCCCGACACGACTAATGCCCGCTAGCAAGTCGCCTAAGCACTGATCAACTACTTCAATTGCTGCAATACTGGCTTCTAAATTACCGGTGTGCCCTACCATGTCTGGGTTAGCGTAATTGATTACTACTAGCGAGTAAATACCTTTCGCGATCGCCGCTAGCGCTGCATTGGTCACCTGACGTGCCGCCATAGCTGGGGCGTGATCATAAGTTGCAACACTAGGGCTAGGCACTAGCTCACGATCCTCGCCTTCAAACGGATGTTCAATGCCGCCATTAAAAAAATAGGTGACGTG